>JALYZH010000378.1 GCA_030948945.1 Gemmatimonadota bacterium
TCCGTTTTTTCGGAGGGACTCCTCTACACGCTTGTTGCATCACTGCTGTTCATAATTGTTGCCAAGATCTTTGACCCGCACCGCGCGTCACAGCCGCGGCTACCCGCCGGCACTTCATCGCAGATTAGCTCGATTTGTTTTTACCTTGGGATTTGCGGGCTATGCATCGATGTCGGGCTGAACCTGACATTTGGCATGACTCCCGTGAATTTGACTTCACAGCGGCCATATTATGCAGTGTTGTTAGGGTATGTGTCGGCAGTATGGACGATTGCCGGGACCGGCTTCTTCTATCAGGAAATCCGAGATAACGCCTTCTCTCGTCGTGCCGTGATCTACCTGTTTCTGATGACGGTTAGTCTAGGGACTGCGTGGAGCCGATCAGCGGTTGTATCATTGGCCCTGATGGTCTGTCTCGCATTCGCATATAGTCCAGCGGGCGCAGAGTTCCGACTGCCGCGGTTGAAGACATTGTTTGCTGGCCTATTGTTGCTCATCGTCGCCACCGCTTCGGTGGTCACGGGACAGGTACTTCGTGGCGGAGACGTAGCGCCAGACATCCTCTTGTTCGCAGGCCTCCAACGCATATTCGCTAACAATGTGTCTCTGTTCCTCGCCATCGACCGTTACGATGATGTACACCGTATTTTGATGGAGGGACAGCCCTGGGTGGTCTTTGACCAAATGTTCTCTTTTATCCACCAACGCACGCATTATCCATCGTCGCTCCGCTTCGTCGAACTCAACGGCGTCGTCGCTGAGGACGAGAGAGGTCACGTGTCTGGCTACGCATTTGGCTGGCTGGGTCTGACATATGGCATGGCCGGATTCTTCGGCGGCCTTCTCATTATGGTTGGGATGCTCTCTTTCCTTTTTTGGGGGTTGCGCTTTTGCTACAATCGGGGGCAGTCGCTCGTCGCTTTACTGTTTTTTGCCGTGTTCGCCAACGCTTTTCTGGAGTTCCCGGGCAATCTCGGCCTCGATAGTTACGTCGAGAAGTTGTTCAAGTACTCGCTCTACGCGATTTTGGCTTACTGCTTCGTGGCCTCCCTCTCCATCATAGGGAAGGACCACCGACGCCGGCAGCCTCGCGCGGCGTCGTGAAAATTCTCGTAACCGGTGGAGGCGGCTTCATCGGCCGGCGACTCGTCGATGTTCTCGCTGGAGATGGGCATCACGTAAGTGTTCTCTCGCGCGGCCCCGCTCGACCGCTCCCACCGAGAGTACGGCTTATACACGCGGACCTAGCCTCAGAAGATTGCCCGCTCGATGCGCTACTCCAAGGTTGCGAGGTCGTCTTCCACTGCGCCGGTGAAACCCGGAATGTAGCGCTAATGAGGGCGTTACACGTCGGTGGCACGCGCCGATTGCTCGATGCAGTCATGTGCGACGCCAGGCGCGGTGGACGTACGGTGCATTGGGTGCAGCTCAGTACGATCGGCGCTTACGGAGAGCCGTCTGGGTCTCCAAACGCCGACCGCATCGTTACCGAGGACACGCCGACGCGGCCCGTCAATGAGTATCAAATTACGAAGACGCTTTCCGACGACATGGTGATTGAGGCAAGCCGTTCCGGTGTGGTCACGGCGACCGTCGTCAGACCGTCGAAGGTGATTGGCCCGGGTATGTCAGATAACTCGCTTTGTCTTCTTGGGACGCTCGTGCGCAAGGGGCTTTTCTTTTACATCGGGCGTCCTGGCGCGCTAGCGACCTACGTGCATGTGGACGACGTCGTGGAGGTCCTACGCCGAGCGGCCACCGCTTCGCGGGCTAAAGGACAAGTTTTTAACGTGTCAAACGACTGCCTGCTCGAGGACATGCTTGTGGGGATGGCTTCCACACTCGGCGTACGCCCACCCTACCTGCGCATTCCCGAATCTGTCGCGCGAACGATCGCGCGCGTCGGCCGGGTGATCGGCGGCATTCCGCTGACCCAAGAGCGGATCAACGTCCTCGTACGGAGGACGCGTTACCCGTACGACAAGCTCGTCAAACGGCTAGACTTCACCCCCCGCGTTTCGATACCCGGTGCGGTCGGCGACATCCTTCGGTCGCTGTGAGCGCGATTCTAGGTGGCGACGCGGCGGCGAGGCGCACGTGAGGATCACTCCCTCTGCGCGGCGGCGGCGAATCTGCATCGTGGCCACGGTTCCCTTCGCCATTCGCGTTTTCATGCGCGCGCATGTCGAGACGCTGCGGCAGGAATACGACGTGACCCTGTTCGCGAACGGTGATTCGGGCGAGCTTATCGATCTGCTCGGCAGCCATGTCATGTTCCGGCGTGTCAAAATCATGCGAAAAGTCTCAATCGGTCTAGACTTTCTCGCTCTCATCGACCTCTGGCGCCAATTTCGGCGCGACCAATTCGATGCCGTGCACTCCATCATGCCCAAGTCCGGCCTTCTCGCCATGCTGGCCGCGCGGCTTGCCGGTGTCCCTGTTCGTGTGCACGTCTTCACCGGACAGGTATGGGCAACGGCAGCCGGGGCTCGTCGCCAGCTACTCAGGCTAGCGGACACGGTGCTCGCAATGAACGCCACGCGAGTCCTTGCCGACAGTCGCTCGCAGCGCGCGTTCTTGATCGAAAGCGGAGTGGTTAAGGCCACAGATATCGGCGTTCTAGCGGATGGCTCGGTCGCCGGAGTGGATGTGGAACGCTTCAGCCGGTGCCCCGTCGCGCGCGAGCGAATTCGGTCCGAGCGCAATATTCCCGGTAGTGCGATCGTCTTTCTCTTTCTCGGCCGGTTGACGCGAGACAAAGGCCTGCATGACCTCGCCGCCGCCTTCGTGGAAGCCGCGTATTTCGATCCGTGCATTCAACTGTTCGTGGTTGGACCAGACGAAGAGGGATTCGGTCAGTTGCTCGACACGCTGGGAGCACGCTTTCCCGCGCGCGTCCACCGTGCCGGGTTCGCGGAAAGGCCAGAGGATTATATGTCGGCGTCCGATGTGCTGTGCCTACCGAGCTATCGCGAAGGTTTCGGCTCGGTGATCATCGAGGCGGCGTCTGTAGGACTTCCCGCCATCGCTTCGCGGATTTATGGCATCACCGATTCGGTGATCGAGGGCGTGACCGGCGTCCTCCACGAGCCGGGATCGAGTAAGGAGATCGCGAGCGCCATGCTCTGGCTTGCCTCGAGTGAGCGAGTTCGAGCGCAAATGGGAGAAGCAGCGCGGCTTAGAGTGCGGGATCAATTCTCAGAGAGCCGCGTGACGACGGCTTTGGTCGAGTTCTACCGCCACCTGTTCACAGAATCAGCGCGGGGCTGAAATGCGAGTGCTGGTCACTGGTGCAACCGGCCTCGTGGGGCACGCTGTTCTTTCGCGCGCCATCCAGGACAACTCATTTTCCCTGCGTGGGTCGGTACGACGTCTTCCCGCTTTGCTCCCGGGGAATGCAGAGGCTGTATTGGTCGGCGATCTCACCCACGACACCGACTGGTTCGCCGCCCTGCGCGATGTCAATGTGGTCGTCCACACCGCCGCTCGGGTGCACGTGATGCGTGAGTCGGCGGTTGATTCGCTGGCAGAGTTTCGGCGCGTGAACGTGGATGGCACTCTAAACCTCGCACGCCAAGCCGTGGCGTCGGGTGTCAGACGATTTGTTTTCCTTAGTTCGATCAAGGTGAACGGGGAGTCGACACTACTGAATCGGCCCTTCACGCCGGACGATCCCCCGAATCCGACTTACCCATACGCAGTCTCCAAGTACGAAGCGGAGGAAGGATTACGCCAATTGGGCAAGGATACGGGCCTCGAAGTTGTGATTGTTCGGCCTGTCCTAGTGTATGGTCCCGGCGTGAAAGCGAACTTTCTGTCGATGATGCTGTGGATTCACACGGGATTTCCGCTACCGTTTGGCGCGATACACAATTCGCGCAGCCTCGTGGCCGTAGACAATCTTGTCGACCTGCTCGCGACATGCCTGAAGCATCCGGCTGCGTCAAATCAGACTTTCTTGGTGAGCGACGGGGAAGATCTCTCTACACCGGAGCTTTTGCGGCGCACGGCAACTGCAATGCATCGACCCGCTCGCTTGATGCGGGTGCCCGAGTCTATTCTACGATCGGCTGCAATAATCGCGGGAAAGCGGGACGCAGCTGAAAGACTATGCGGATCGCTACGGGTAGACATCAAGAAGACTCAGCGTCTCTTGGGCTGGAATCCCCCAGTATCGGTCGATCAAGCATTGAGCCAAACCGCGCGCTATTTTTTCGACGGGAAGTAGCCACGCGAGGATTTCACAAAAAACAAACGAACTCGTGTTCCAACGACTCGATACCACAAACGCATGATCCAGACACTATGGGAAGCAATAGCCGCGTTCCTGATTTCGCTGGCAGGTACCCGGCTGGCACTCTCGTATACGCGCCGCGCAGGTCTATTGGACGTTCCAAATCAAAGAAGCTCTCACACGGTACCAACTCCACGCGGCGGGGGCATTGCGCTCGTGAGCTCAGTGCTGATCGTCGGCGGATATGAAGTGCTCCGGACAGTGCGGGGGAGTCTGCCGGTCTTTTCCGTCTTGGCGGGGGCGACTGTTGGGCTTGCTTTTGTAGGCTGGATGGACGACAAGGGTTCAATGCGTGTCCCGATTCGCTTGGCCCTTCATCTCCTGTGCGGTCTGGCCATCGCATTGCTTCTGAACGTGCTCGCGCCCTTGCGGGGCATTCTTAACGTTGCATGGCTTACTTGGTGGATGTTCTGGGCCATGGCGTCGATAAATATTGTGAACTTCATGGACGGCCTGGACGGAATGATCGCCGCACAGGGACTCGTTTACGGAATATTCCTCTTCGCGCTGCTTCCTTACTCAACTTTGGGCCACGGCTTTGGCTTAATTCTAGCCGCGGCGTGCTTTGGGTTTTTGATCTGGAACTGGGCACCAGCAAAGGTGTTCATGGGGGACGTGGGGTCTGGCCCACTAGGGCTCTTCTTCGTCATCGGTGGTGCGCTTGCTCTAGAAGGTGCGCCCGCGACTCTGGTGTTTCTTCCCCTGTTCCCACTCTTTCTTGACGCGCTGTTGACTATGATTATTCGTTTTCGCAGACGCGCAAGGTTGACGGATGCGCATCGATCGCATCTTTATCAGCGCCTGGCAAACGGGGGTTATGGCCACGCACGGATAACATTGCTTTACGCCATGGCAGCGAGCATCGGGGCGTTCGTAGCGTTATCGGTGATTGACTCTTCCGCTTGGCATATTGTTGCTGCGATTCTTCTCTACACCTTCGTCGTTCTGTTGGGATGGAGGTCATTACACAACAGGTTTCCCGAATAGACTGTCGGGCACCAGGCCCTAACCAACGTTAATCGGGTTGAAAGGAGAGCCGGTCCGACCGTGCGTCAGGTCGCTTCGGAGCGACTATTCTGCCGTTAACCGCGATACGTTGACGGTTGAGCGAGGTTCGTCGAGTCCAAAACGCTGTAGACCGGCCGCCTCGCCCGGAGTCGTATTCTCAGTGGTACTGGGCCAGATCACTTGCCCTACGTAATTGACGTCCTCCCGCGGAGTACTTAAGCTGTGAGGCATTGCGGTGGATGTCGTTGCTTTTCAGGTCCCCGCAAACCCAGTGGGCGTTCCGCATGCGATGCCGAGCATCGTTGTAGTCGCTCCGGCAGCTCTCCACTGCTTCTTGAGAATGGATGAGACTCATGAACCCATTCAGTGCTCAAGCATTCGTCTCGGGATCTGTCGTTAAGCTTGCGATGAAACATTCTCAACAGGCTAGTCGGGCCTGATGAATTGATGAGCCCACAGATCAAGCGCGCTGCCGAAAACTCTGGTCCGTAGTACATCCCGAAGGAGTAGATCCGGATGTGAACTACCCCGCCCTCGACAGCGGAGGGAACCTGGAAGGTATTCCGCCCGACCAGGATCTGCTGCAATGACTCGCTCCCCCAGACTCCCCAAAATGTGGTCCCTCTGACCTGGATCGCAAATGATATTGCCAAAGACATCTATGTCGTGCTGGTCGACTCCCCACTCGGACGCCGGCAGTTCCGTGTCGCTAGTCGACTCGACCCATTGAGGCGTTGATCGCGTTTCTCAAGGAGCAGCCCCAGCCGGTTCGTATCGGGTTCGAGCCGACCGCTGTCTGCCATCGTCCGTTGGTGCATCAGCTCCTGGCGCCGGTTCGACGTTGTGCTCTTAACCTCGTTATGACCCCACCCCTTTCCAACCTGGTATAGAAAAAGTTCAAGCTATCCACGGTGGGTTGATACAGATCGACGTCGATGTGCTCGAACCGGAATTTCGCGCCCTCTATTTCGGGAAAGCGATCAGGAATCCAACCGGCATATAGCCGAACAAAAGGGAAGGGCGCGAGAGCCCGCCTCACCTGTTCTTCGGTTGACGCAAAGCTTTCCTTCTGGAACTTGACCTCTTCGGGCGGAAGAGGGCCGCGCGCGTTTTGGTCTTCTGCCCCTATTTCGGACAGTCCTCACT
>JALYZH010000388.1 GCA_030948945.1 Gemmatimonadota bacterium
TAACCGAGGAGATCCTCAATGCGCTCTCGAGAATTCCGACGCTCAAGGTCGCGGCCCGCACGTCGACGTTTGCGCTCAAGGGAAAAACGCTCGGCATCGCTGAAATCGGACAACTCCTCAATGTGAGAACCATCCTCGAAGGAAGTGTTCGTCGCATGGGTCAGCGTGTTCGCATCAGCGCGCAGCTTGTCAACGCGAATGATGGATACCACATCTGGTCCGAGCGCTACGATCGCGAGGTCGAGGATGTTTTCGAGATTCAGGACGAGATCGCCCGGCGAATTGTCGAGAGCCTGAAAGTCAAACTCACAACCGCACAGGATAAAGCACTCGGCAAGCGTCAAACGGAGAACGTCGAGGCGTACGAGCTGTATCTTCGCGGGCGGCATTGCTGGTATCGCTGGAACATCCCGGGGATGCTGGAGAAAGGGATTCAGCACTATCAGAATGCACTCCGCCTGGATCCCGATTACGCGTTGGCGTATCACGGGCTCGCTGATGCCTACAGTCTGCCTGGACTCTGGGGATTCCGCCCAACCACGGAGGTCCTGCCAAAAGCGCTTGCCGCAGCCACCCGTGCGGTGGAGTTGGCGCCCGACCTCGCGGAATCGCGGACATCCCTCGGGTTTGTCCAGCTTTTGAACTGGGATTGGGACGCGGCGGAATCTTCACTCCTTCACGCGATCGATCTGAACCCACGTTATGCGCTCGCACACAGCTTTCAGGGTTGGCTTCTAAGTACCTTGGACCGCCAGCGCGAAGCTTCAGAGGCCGCACGGCTAGGACAGGAGCTCGACCCACTGTCGCCCGCCACCAACGGGTTCGCGGCGCTGGTGTCGTACCACGCACGACAGTATGATCAGGCAATTGCTCAGTGCGAGCAGGCGCTCGAGCGTGATCGCACATCTTTCCTTGGCTTGCTGGCGATGACACTCTCCTACGCGGCCAACGGGATGCACAAGGAGGCAATCAGTAGCGCGGAACGTGGTGTGTCGCTCTCCCCCGACGTAAACCTCCTCCGCGCTCTTCTGGGTGCCGTTTACGCGATGGCCGGAGAGCGCAGCGCCGCACAGCAAGTACTATCCGAGCTGCTGGAGCGGTCGAAGGACACGTACGTGGGTCCGACCATGATCTCGTGGATTTACGCAAACCTCGACGAGCCCGACGCTGCGTTCGAATGGTTGAACAAGGCGTGTTCCGCGCGAGACTGCACTCTAGCATTCGGAGTAAGAGTGCCTCTCTATGATCGGATCAGCGGCGATTCGAGATTCCAGGGGCTCCTCAGCTGCCTGGAGCTGGGCTGAGCCTCAGGTTTTTTGCCCGGTCTGCCGCGAGGCAACCCATGCGCCGAACAAATTCCGCTCTGGCGGGGCTGGCTGTACTGGTTGGATGTCACGCTCCGATTACCATCTACACCCAGCTTGAATCGCAGCCGCACTCGGTAGGATGCGCACCGGTCGAATGCAGTGATCCAAGCCGAGTCATTTCCATTACATACCTCGGAGTCGCCGGTCTACTGATCGAGCATAGGGGCCACGTGTTGCTGACTGCGCCTTTTTTCAGCAATCCATCCTTCGCGAAGGTGCGCCCTCGCGTGACCCGCCTCTTTCGCAGCACCCCGCGCATTTCGGCGGACACGCAGGCAATTGAAAAACTCCTTCCAGCCGCCGCGGATCGTGCCACCGCAATTCTCGTCGGTCACGGACACTACGACCACCTCATGGATGTTCCGTACATAGCAACCAGGCGCGCCGGAAATTCGAAGGTTTACGGTGGGCCGTCGGTTCGTCATATGCTCATGGGTGATTCTACGCTGCGATCCGGAAAGGGAGATCGACTCGTTGAGATTCCCGCGATGGCGGCCGGAACGAAGGACCGGGCGGGCCGCTGGTATTACACCGATGACAGCGCCTACCGATTCATGGCACTGGTTGCCGGTCACGCCCCAAACTATCGAGCGTGGAAGAGGAGCTACACGTTCACGGAGGGCACACTCAGCATCGATCGGGACAGCTTGCCGCACACTGCCGCCGAGTGGAAGCTCGGTGAGTCGTATGCATTTCTGATCGATGTGTTGTCGGATAGTGCGCGCAAACCGGTATTCAGGATTTACTTCGAGGACGCTCCCAGCGAGCCACCGCTTGGCTTCCCCTCACGTGATATCCTGGCCGAGCGCACGGTGGACCTTGCGGTGTTGTGCGCGGCGACGTCGACCAACGTTCCGAATACGCCCGATAGCTTGTTGGTCGTGCTGAAGCCTTCCAACGTGATTCTCGCGCATTGGGAAGACTTCTTTCGATCCCAGACGCTTCCGATTCAGCTGGGTCGGGGTACGGATCTCGATGAGCTTAGAGAAAGTCTGAAAAAGTCGCTCGTCAGGTCGGCAGGCTGGGTTATGCCGCTGCCTCAGACAACGTTTCGATTCAGAGAGATCGAACGCGAATAGAGAAATCCGGCGAGCGCGCCGGCGGCCAGCTTGAGGGCCGACGCCAACAGGTACGCGGCAGGGACACCATGATGGCCCGCGATCGAGCCGGCTATCGAGAACGCTATCGCCGTGACAGCGACTACGACGCCGTGCGCGACGAAGCGGGCCCCGATCGCCCCCATCAGCAGTCGGGCAAGCAGAAACGTGTAGAGCGCTCCGCCAACTACGCCGACTATTCCCCCAACCAGTTGGCCAAACGCCGCGTAGTCTGCGTCAGTGAGGCCAGGCATGATCATCGAGCGATACACCAGGACGATCAGGATGATGGTGATGATCGTCGCGATTTCGGCCAGGAGTCCGTAACCCACTGCGCGGAGCCAGCGAGATCTCCGCGCCGGATTTTCAGGTCCGGTCACTTCCTATTTGACCGTGAAGGGCACCGTGAATTCGCGATCGTCCCACGCCATGCGCAACACGCCACCCGACCCCTGAGGCACGATTCCGATGACGAACTGCTCGACAGGCTGCGACAACTGCCTGGTCGTGAGATCCACCTTGGCGAAGTCCTTGTCCGCGTGGTAGTCGGTTCCCCACTGGCCAGTTTCGCTGTTGATGATGAGTTTGGCACCGGTCGGAGTTGGCACCGTCCAGAGCGTGTACTTGCCGGCCGGCATTACGGTGGTGCCGAAAACAAGATCCTTATCGGTGGTCAGTTGGGTCGCGGCATTTGCTCCGGTGCGCCATACCTGATTCCAGGGGACCACGTTGCCGAAAATCACGCGGCCGCGCTTGCCCGGACGGCTATAGGCGACCGCGATGTTCGCTGCTCCGATGTTTGCCCTGACGGTGTCAGCTGGTGACACCAGACCAGCCGGACCTTTGGCTTTTTCTGTGGCAGCCCACCCTGACACGATGCGATCGTATTGCAGACCGGGAGCCTGTTCGGCCGTGGTTTTGATAGTGGTCGCGAGCGAATTCACTCCGAGAATGCGGCCGCGAGAATCGACGCGGGCGACCTCTATCCAGTTGGGAAAGAATGTGCTGGTGAATGCGACCGAGTCGGCCCCCCGCCTCCGGAGAATGATCGATGGGATTTGTGCTCCACCTGGGCCGATGAGCGCAAATGAAACGCTGTCACCTCGCAGGCTGGAGCTCGCCAGAAGCTGCTCGTAGATACCGTAAGCCGGCGGCTCGGTTGGAAATCCT
>JALYZH010000391.1 GCA_030948945.1 Gemmatimonadota bacterium
CTTCCGCGCCCGGCGTTCCGCGCAGCTCGAGCGGAACTTGCACGTTTTCCAGGGCGGTGAGCGTCGGAATCAGCTGAAATGTCTGAAACACAAAGCCCACTTTCTCCCCACGCAGCCGCGCGCGCTCGTTCTCATTCAGCTCGCCGAGATCGGCGTTGTCGAGGAGCACGGTGCCACGTGTCGGTGTATCAAGTCCAGCAAGCAGACCAAGAAGTGTCGTCTTCCCGCTCCCGGAAGGTCCGACGATTGCGACGAAGGCTCCTTGAGGAATGCTGAACGACACATCTCGAAGGACCGCGAGCTTCTGCTCGCCGCTCATGTATTCTTTAGTCACTTCACGGGCAATCAGCATGAACGAATTCGGGTGGGGGTCACAACCGGTGGCGCGATGATGGATGTTTTCGGACGTATGGCGAAGCGTACTGCTCCGGCATTCTCGCTCGCGGCACTTTGCGTCGTGGGCGCGTGCGGGTCGGGCGCAAAGGCAGACAACACAAGGAACGGGGCAGAGGCGAAGAATAACATGAGTGTAGTCAGGGGGACGGCAGGTGAGGATTCGTTGACCGCAAACGCCGCCGCTGCGTCGACATCGATACGAAAGCCGGTAGTTCTTTTCTTCGGAACGAGTCTCACCGCTGGGTATGGGCTCGATCCTGAACAGGCATTCCCTTCGCTGATCGAAAAGAAAGCGGCAGCAGACGGCCTTCCGATCACGGCGGTGAACGCTGGCTTATCCGGGGAGACGACGGCCGGAGCCGCCCGACGAATCGACTGGGTGCTGCGGACACCCGCCGATCTGGTGGTGGTTGAAGGCGGCGCCAACGATGCTCTGCGCGGACTGTCGCCGGACGCGGCGCGGGCAAATCTGGAGCGCGTGATTGCGACGATCAGACACAAGCAACCGCGCGCGAAGATCGTGCTGGTTCAAATGGAAGCTCCGCCCAACTACGGCGTGGCCTATACCCGAAGTTTTCGCGCGGTGTACGCCGAGGTCGCAAGGAAGGAGAACATTCCGTTGCTGCCGTTCCTGCTCGGCGGCGTGGCCGGTATTTCGCGCCTCAATCAGGCGGATGGAGTGCACCCCAACCTTGCTGGTGAAGGAATCGTTGCGGACAATCTGTGGAGGGCGCTGAAGCCGATAGTAGCGCAGCTTGACCGAGGTTAAAAAAGCGGCTAAGTTTCGAGGCTGTTTGCGTTTACGCTCCGTTCCGGTCGACGCGAAATTGGTTCACTGCCGAGCTCGATCGCCAGCTTTCGACCCCAATTCTGGTATACCCGTATGGCAATGCCCGCTACCCAGATCCGGCGTGGGATGGTCCTCGTTTTCGAGGGCGATCCGTGCCGGGTAGTAGAGTTCCGACACCATACCCCCGGAAACCTCAGGGCGATGGTGCAAGCGAAGCTCAGGAATCTCCGTACCGGCAACAACTTCGAGCACCGCTTTCGCGCCGCCGACACGATCGAGAAGGCGTCGATGGAGACGCACGACCTCGAGTTCATGTATCAGGGCGGCAACACGTATCACTTCATGAACACCGAGAACTACGATCAGCTGGAGATCGAAGAAGAAGTTCTCGGTGACAACGCGCAGTGGATGCAGTCGGGAATGAAGATCCAGGCCGAGTACTACAACGGAAGGGTGATCGGCATTCAGCTGCCGAACTCGCTCGTGCTCGAGGTGGTCGATACGGCCCCGGTAATGAAGACTGCGACGAAAACCGCGTCGACGAAGCCGGCGAAGCTGGAGAATGGTGTTACCGTCAACGTCCCGGAGTTCGTCAACACCGGCGAGAAGGTGCGGGTGAATCCGAACACCGGCGAGTACATGGACCGTTCTAAGTAGTTATCTCGCAGCGTTCGCAAGTTGATTCAATTGTCGAACCGGATTAAGATGCAGTGCGGTTTCATGGTGGCTGTAGCTCAATTGGTTAGAGCACCGGTCTGTGGCACCGGGGGTTGCGGGTTCAATTCCCGTCAGCCACCCCTGTAAACGGTTCGAGGGCTAGCGGGGCCGCTTCTCACGGTTCAATCCGCGGGGTGGCAACCCGGTTTAGGTCCGTAGCTCAATTGGTAGAGCACCGGTCTCCAAAACCGGCGGTTGGGGGTTCGATTCCCTCCGGGCCTGTGGCAGTAACGTGATGGTTTTCTTGCACCCGGGTCGGGCCGGTCGTTGTGGTTGCGGCGCTATCGTCTAGGGGACTAGGACGGGGCCCTCTCAAGGCCCAAACACGGGTTCGAATCCCGTTAGCGCTATTGATGGATGAAGCCATGCCGATCTGTAGGCGTAAATCGGCCCCATCGTCTATCGGTTAGGACGGCACCCTTTCACGGTGCAGAGAGGGGTTCGATTCCCCTTGGGGCTATTGTAGAGCGGATCGATTGACAACCGGTCCGGTTACAGAGGAAGGCGCGCGATGAGAAGGGGTTCCGACCCTGACTCCAGTAGTTGGGGCCGTAGCTCAGTTTGGTTAGAGCACTCGACTGTCACTCGAGAGGTCGCGGGTTCGAGCCCCGTCGGCCCCGTTCTGTTTTGAGATAGCTTCGCGCAACCCGAGCGATCGAGCGGCGCAGTTGACGAAGTCGTTTTGCCCTGGTGGTGAAATTGGTAGACACGCCATCTTGAGGGGGTGGTGCCGAAAGGCATAGCGGTTCGAGTCCGCTCCAGGGCACATTCTCGAATGGCACTCTAAGTCATTCAACAGCATCGGGACCATCTCCGCCACGTCGGTAAGGATGGCTTTTTGGTTGAACTTGCCACAGTAGCTCAGGGGTAGAGCACCCGATTCGTAATCGAATCTGTAGGAGACCCATTTACAACACAAAATCACGTTCTCATAGGGGAAATGGGCGTCGGCGCCGTATTTCCCGAGCAATTATGCAGCACTTTGCAGTGAGAAACTCACACTGAAACTCACACTCCAGCAGTTCGAGCTTGATCTCTTTTTAGAGACAGACTCACTCGCCGCATGGCGCGCCTAAAATGCCCGATAGAGTAAAGCAGTGTGTGGCAATTGGCTTTGGCTTTCGCCTGCCTTTATTCACTCTACGTTGCCGGATTATGTCTGATCGAGGATCCAGAGCCGTTTAGACGGCTAGGCACCAACCTTGGTGTAGTATACGCGCGCATCGCGCCTGTCCCCTCTAACAATTCGCCGCTGCCCCGCTTCTAATAGCGCGTTATATCTGGAGACGATAATCTCTTGCGATGCGCTGGATCAAAGTCGGTTTCCTGATTCTGTTCTCGCTTGCACCCACGATCATTGGTGCTCAATCGGGCGCTCTCAATTATCCGCTCGTCTCAGGATGCTACTTCCTGGTCGTTGATGACTGGGACCGATCTCTTCAAGGCGACAGCGCTTATCATACTTTCCCAAGAATGGTGAGCCTCGACAGCACTCCAGCCACTCGTGGCGGGCGAGTGCTAGCTCCCGACATTTCGTATCCTTTTCCTCACCATTTTCCGGGCGTACCACGCTGGGAGATTTTGAGAGATACGGTGAGAATGATTTGGAGCAACGGGTTCAGCCCGACTCTCATCTCGCTCAGAAGGGTAGAGGATCACCTGGAAGGCTACGCCGAGGCACGCAGCGATGCCATTCCAGCCGGTGAACCGAAATGGCCGCGCGCAGCCGTCAAAGCGTTTAGGACGAAATGTTTTCCCGATCGCCAGCGATATCGCGACTCTCTCGCGGCCGGCCGCCGTCGCTGGGCAAACGCCGGGATCACCGAGTATCGCATTCGCACGCACGTCGACTGCTTCTGGGTCTACTTTCCCGGAGAGATAGGGCTCAAACCACCGGTATTGACTGTTCGCAACGGCGCGCTAGTAAGCCGTTCGGAGGGGCCATCGGTTCGTCGTCGATCGCCAGTGTTGACGGTCGACAGCTTGTTTGCCAAGGTGCAGCGCGATCTTGGTGACCCAGATGTCATTGTAACCCAATTTCTGCTGGACCCGCGTTATGGGTTCCCGAAAGAGTATTATTCCGAGATGCCATCGATACCCGACGACTGGATTGGGATAAAGGTCGATAGCTTCGCAGTCGTCTCGCCATCTCGATCGACCGTCGGTCACCGACGTAATTAGCGCCCGCACTGCCGCTCTTGACGATTCCACTCGTATTCACGGCCGGCCGTGTGTTATTGCGAAATGGGCCGCCCCAAATCTTGCGCGCGGCGCGGAGGCTGTAGCATAACGGCCGCGAAGAAGTAGCTCGTTCGGGCGCAGGTGTGCCGTTGGCGCTGGTGTGTGGTACGTACGTCGCCATAGGCAAACGGGAAAGTGGTAGTAAGGCCACGGCCACTGTAGAGCAACTGGCTGATTGACGGTGCATGCGCTCGCAGACTAGCTTGGTGCGTTAGGCCCAATCAATACCTCGGGCCAAGGGGGACGCATGCGCTCTGTCGTGTCGGGCTTGGCTCTACTTCTCATGGCGAGCACGGCGTGTCACTCGGACCTGCTCGCGCCGTCGTCGCAAATCCTCGCCGGCCGCTGGAGTCGTGCGGCGGAGCCGCTGAGCCCGAATGGGCAATACCTTCGGACGCTCGAGTTCGGGATGGACGGGCATTACGTACTTACGGGGACGTCCCGGGGCATCTACACTCAGCTGCCGCCCGATTCCGTCGCAAGCATCTCGCACGAGTACGGCACCTACGTCCTCAACAGCGACGTAATCCACTTTGCTCAGGATTCGGTGAGCAGCTGGGATTACCTGACCGGCACGTACTTCCACGCCGGACCGATGGGCCAGTACATCGAAGGAGCGCCGACCGATCCCAACGTGGAGCTCACGGACACCAAAATGACGCTTCGGTACATGGTCGACCCCGGGAATGGGTACGTGGCGGTGACCGATGTCTACTACCGCGATCGCTAGAGTGACCACCTAAAAAAGTCGGCATTTTTTTCTCGCGAAAATATGTGCGGATATGCGGGGGAGTTTTGGCCCTGAGTTCCCCCGTACGGCTTCCTGCGCCCCACCCTCCCAGGTAGATCGAGGGCACCCGCCCGCCTTCATTTGGCGGAAACTCACGCGAAACTCGCACGAAACTCGCACTCACTTTACGGTAAGTCTATGGGGCGCACAGTGATCGACTGTGCGGCCTCCTGAGCCCGTATCGGGTGCTGCCCTGCGAAGGCGAAAACGGGGAGGCGGAAGGCGTTCGAGTTGGCTGCGTCTTGCGCGCCTGTCTTTGCTCTGCTCATCCCGATCATCCTAGCACTATTGCCGCTCGCGGCGCGCCAACATCGGCGTGCCTCGTTCATCGTCGCCGCCCTTTGACGCTCGCGTTTTGTGGGGTGGGTCAATGTCGGTAGGAATGTTCTATTTACCGAGCGCGCTTCCTCTCCTCGCTGGAGCGACAATGAAGCCAGCGCCGCATGCCGCCTAATAGACGCTCCTGCTCCGAGAGCAGGAGCGAGCTGGTTCAAATCCAGTCGCCCCGACTTAACAACTGACGGTCTGACACGCGCTTGCGTCGTCAGGCCGTTTTGCTTTGCGGATAGCGTTACCCGTTTCGTTACCCGTTTGTACTGATTTCACGTTCCTACTACGCGCTCCATCACCTTCCGCGGCTCGCTCATTACTGCGAGCATCGTTTCTGTATCCGGTTGTTGGTAGCACGTGACCAACGTCTGCGTGTCCTTCCAGCCACCAGCAGCGGCGACGTCAACAAGCGAGAGATGTTTGCGCTCGCTCCCCCATTTGCGCCGATAGGTGTGCCACGCCCCGCCGTCCAGCTTCGGGAGCTTGGCGTGTCTCTCTGCGGCGATAAGCGCGTGGTGGAAAACCTCTCGACCTAGCGGCTTTGCTGGATTGATCGGTGACGGGAACGCGAGACCACCGAACGCACCGCCGAGCTTGACGCGGAAACGCCATACTTCCTCGAGCAGCGCCGGCGGCATTGGCACTAGCCATTCTTTTCGCTTCTTGTCGGCCGCTGCCTTCCAGCGGATTGTGCCGGTGTCGAAATCGAAGTCCGCCCATGAGAGCTGACGGATCGAACCGAGCCTCCGTCCTGTCGCCTCCGCGAGCAAAAGCGCGAGCTCCATCCTAACCCACTTGTGTTGCTTCGCTGGATCTCTCGCGTTCGCTTCGGCTAGCTCCTGCATCGCCATCCGCGTTCCGGTGAATCTTTCCCAGGTGGCAATCGGCCGCTTGGGGTTACTCTCTCGCACTCCCCGTACTCCGGCAAGCGGATTGGCGCTCAGCATCCTCTGGCCACCCCGCACCCGAACTGTGGTAGCCCACCGGAGCATGGTGCGGAGGATACGTAACTCAACTTCCGGCGATCGTGCCCTGACGGGTTCGGTAGTACTCCCATCTTTGAGTACGATTCCACCCTTTTGTCGGGCAGCAGAAAAGGCAACCGCATCCGCCTCCGTCAGATTCCGAACGTCCGAGTCGTCACCAAAGAACGCGATGAGGATCTCTGCGTGTGCGGTCTCTTCCTTTTGCGTCCGGGCATCATTGTCCAGAAAGGCCGGCGACTCGGTGCTGAATCGCTGCCAAAGGTGCGAGAGAGTAAGGACGCCGCTCTCCACAACTTCTTCCTGCTTGAGTAGCGCGGCTAGCAACTCCTTGCCCAATCGGTCGGCTTCCGCTCGATCGCTGGTCACGAGCGATTTCCTGCTCTTGCCGCGGCCCGGAAGCCACACGTCCCGGTAGTACACGCCCTTCGTCGTCTCAAAAAGCCGGATACGCGCACCTCGAGAACCGAGGGAACGCACCCATTTTCCCTTTACCTGTCGCCATGTGTCACGTCGCGGGTTACGAGGCATGCTAAATCCTCCTCACCGCCGAGTGCTCACAAGGGACCGGGCGTCGGTAATCACATCATACGCCTTGGCGTTTCTCCCCGCTAGCGTACCATTCGGCTTGGGCTTCGTCGGACATTCGGAAACCTTGACGCGCGGGGCGTGCTTCCTTCCCCAATTCCGGAGCTTCCCGAGTTTGATGAGACGCGAAAGGTGATCGGCTGTGTACCCCTTCCTGGCGGCAGCTTCGGTAAGTGACACCGCGGGTTCGGAATCCCCTAGCTGTTCCAAGTCGAGGAGGAATTCCGTTACCAGCGAGGCACCGTCAACGAGAGCATGGAGTTTGGAGAGGTCGGCACGCCTAGCTTCCCACCGCGAGATGAGATCGGTGCGCGACATCAGCTTGTCCTCCGCCGGTCTGACCGCTTGGCTAGCTTCGCACCGTACTTCTTGGCAGAGAGCGGGCAAAGGGCGCGGGGATGACCAGGGTCATCATCTCGCTCCCTCACCTCAAGCTCCTCGGCTCTCGCGTTTGACCAGGCCAGCCAGCCGCACGATTCGCTTTCGTTCCGGGCTCGTCCGAATGGTCCGAATCGTCGAGCTCGGGGAGCTCCGCGCGGGAGGTTCTCGCCCTTCGTGTACAGCCGGGCGCTGTCGTCGCGCTCCATTGCCAGCTCGTCTTCGAGCTCGCTGATCGTCTTGCGCCCCATCGTCCCTCTCAGAAAAGAATTGAGCTTCTATCCGAGGTGAAAAAAAAAGAGCGCCCAGAATCGAAGCGGAGCTCCTTCCTTCTGGGACGCTTTTGGTACAACCGACGACAGACGATTTTTTTATTTACTTCGGACTTCTGCTTCCACGAAAACCTCGGCAGCTATCCTATGTCAAGGGGGCAAGGGGTGCGCGCTCCCCGGAACCGGTACAGCTCTCTTTTCCGCGACGAAATTGCATCCTCGGATCCCGTCGTGGACTACTTCCTCGATCGCGTTCTCGATTGCGTTTCATCAATTGCGTTCCGGATTTCCAACGCGAATTCTACGCGCCGAATTGCCGACGTGTCGGCGTACGTGCTTTGATGTGTTGACGCGCTACTAATGCGTGGTGGGCGCGTGAAGTTGCGTGCTGGCGAGAGTTGAATTGCGTGCTGCCGAGAGTTGAGTGCGTGTAGACCCGAGTTGAGTGCGTGTAGACCCGAGTTGAGTGCGTGCTGGCGAGATGCGTCGGACCGCCGATCCGCTCAAACGCGCGTTGACGTGCGTGTTTCTCCGAGTTGAGTGCGTGTTTCTCCGCGGTTGAGTGCGTGTTTCTCCCGCGTTGAGCCCATCGACGCGCTCAAATGAGGGTCGGCGCTCTGTAATTCGATTCCCAACACCAACTCACGCATCACTGGGCTGGGCGTGTATTCGGCCAGAGCCTCGCCGGTTTCGAGATTGAACCAGTCGCTAGCTCCGTTCACAGACCTGCTAGGTGGAGATCAGGATCTCGATGTACACTTTCCTGATCGCAAGTAGACCGGCAGAGAGTTTTGCATGAGCCACCGTGGCTAGACCAACTACTTTGTCTTTGCACGTACCCTACGGTTTGCGCCAGTTATGTTAAGCCGGAACCGCATTAGGTCCTCGCTCACTCCGTACTCTGCAGCTGCCTCGCCTGTCTGCAGGCCCCGCCTGACAATTGAGACTGCAGCTTCCTCCGATACCAGTAACGCTGGTGCCAGCCAGTCCGCTTCA
>JALYZH010000394.1 GCA_030948945.1 Gemmatimonadota bacterium
AGCTCAGCGCGGCCGACGATCTTTCCCTGATTGCGCGCGAGATACGCCAGCAGTGTGTATTCCTTGGTCGTGAGCTCCACGACCTCACCCCCGCGACGCACCCGCTGTCTTGGGAAGTCGATTTCCATGTTGTCGAGGATGCAGATCGCCTGATCGACCTGTTCGCCGCGCCGGCGCAGCAGAGCGCGAAGCCTTGCGAGCAGCTCCTCGAACTCGAACGGTTTTGCAAGATAGTCGTCGGCGCCGCTGTCGAGCCCATGGATGCGGTCTTCGGTGTTGCCGCGGGCGGTGAGCATGAGGATACGCACCGCCGATCCCCGCTTGCGAATGCTCTGACACACGGCGAAGCCGTCGACCTTCGGCAGATTGACATCGAGGATGATTGCGTCGTACGGGTTGATGGCCGCCTTGTAGAGCGCATCCTCTCCGTCTGTAGCCACGTCGACCGCGTAGGCCTGCTCCCGGAGACCGCGCTCGAGGGATTTGGCGAGCGCTACGTCATCCTCGACAAGAAGGAATCGCATGACGCTCGAAGGTGAGGGAAGGCGGGGCGCTTGGCAAGCCGAACGCTTGTGGCGGCCATCAACTTTACCTCATAGTTATTCCAGATGAAGGAGGAGCTGCACATATGCGGATAGGCATTCTCGGCTCTGGTCTGATGGGTGGGAAGCTCGGCACAATTTTCGCCCGCGCCGGACATGACGTGGTGTTCAGCTACTCGCGGGACGGAAAAAAGCTCGAGCGACTGGCGCGCGATACGGGCGGCAGCGCGCGGGCGGGGACTCCGGCGGAAGCAGCCAAGAACGCCGACGCGTTGTTGCTGGCGGTGCACTGGTCCCGCACGGACGACGTCCTGAAGAAGGCCGGCGACCTCGCGGGCAAAGTCATTGTTACCTGCTCGCTGCCGATGAACGACAACGATACGGGTCTCGTCATCGGGCACACGTCGTCGGGCGCGGAGGAGTTGGCGAAGAAAGTGCCGAAGGCGGGGATCGTCTCCGCGTTCAACACGCTGCCAAGCGAGGTGTTTTTCAGCGTGTTCGAAAGCCGAGGCGGCGACTCTCCGCCCAGCCTCGTGTACTGCGGCGACGATGCGAAGGCGAAAGAGGTAGCCGTTCGACTGATTCGCGACGTGGGGTTCGAGCCCGTCGATGCCGGTCCCCTTCGCATCGCGCGGTATACGGAGCCGTTCGCGCTTCTCATCGGGCAACTCGCCTACGAGGGTGATGGTGGACCGGCACTGGCGTATCGGTTCAAGTGGTTCGAAGAACGCACCGCGTAATGGAAAAGAGATCCCCGGGCGTCACCATCCGCCCAGCCGCGCCGGCAGACCTCTCAGCCATCGGCCGACTCGGCGCGCTCCTCGTTCGCACGCACCACGACTTCGACCCGGAGCGATTCATCCCGGCAACGTCGCGGACCGAGGGCGCGTACGGCTCGTTTCTCGGGACGCAGCTCGATGAGCCGAACATCATCATCCTTGTCGCCGACCGGGCGGGCGAGGTTATTGGCTATACGTACGCGGGCGTGGAGGGGAGCGATTACATGGCGCTGCGGGGGCCGGCGGGCGTGTTGTACGATATCGTGGTGGTGCCCGCCCATCGCGGGCAGGGTGTCGGTCGAATGTTGCTCGACGCAACGATCAATGCGCTCAAGGCTCGAGGCGCGCCACGCGTTGTGCTCTCGACCGCAGAGCGGAACGCGTCCGCGCAGCGCCTGTTCGATCGCGCTGCTTTCCGGCCGACGATGATCGAGATGACTCGAGAGCTGAACGACGAGGCTGGATAGCTCCTGGTGTTGGCTATCGGTTCTGCCAGCTTCTTCCAATAATACCTGATAGCGGTCATGCGTGTGCCGCCAAAGGCGTGAGCTCACGTCCAGCGAAATATTGACGCAGACGTTCCGGGTCGGCACTCTGGTCGGCGAGCGCTACGTAACCGTCCGGTCGTACGAGATACAGCGCCCCGTTCTGGAAACCGGCACGTTGCATTCCTGGTTGCCATGCGAAGACGTGGAGCGGAAGCCGAAGCTCGGCGCACGCCTCGCTCACGCCGCGCGGCACTACGCCGCAGACATGGACCTGCCATTTCAGCGATATCAGCGGCGCGAAGTTGTCTTCACCTGATCCAAGATCGGCCCAAGGCAATCGATCCCCACCGTGCACTTTGCCCGCCGTGCCCGCGCTCAACGCGCTGTTACGATAGTTGACCTGAGTCTGCGATACGGTCCTGAACAGCAAGCGACGCATTGCGCCGAGTCGAAAAAGCAGCGGCACCACGAGTGGAGCGATCCGCGTGCGCACCACACCGGCGAAACCACCACGTCTCGTGACGAACGTAAATCCGCGATCGGTGGTAGCGACGAGACGCTGAGCGAAGGGGATCCGCTCCGGCTCATAGGTATCGAGCAGATTTTCAGGCGCACTGTTCTTCAACACTGCGGCGAGCTTCCACGCCAGGTTCACGGCGTCGCCAATCCCTGTGTTCATTCCCTGACCGCCGACTGGGCTATGGACGTGCGCGGCATCGCCGACCAGAAAGGCGCGTCTGTCGCGAAAGCGGTTGGCGACGCGATGGTGCACGCGATAGGTCGAAAACCAGTTCACCTTCTGGATATTGAGGCGCAGCTGCTCGATGGCTTTGCCCTTCACGTCTTCAAAACTGAGCTCGCCGTGTTCGCCGTCCGGCACATCGCGAACCGTTCCAACCAGCCGCACGCGTCCCTGTCCCTTGAGAGGAAAGAGAAGGATGAAGTCGGCGTCTTCGATATCGACATCGAGGTCGCGATCGACTGCCTCGCCCGTTGCCTCGACATCGGCGACGTAGAAGAGACCGGTGTAGGTTCCGCCCGGAAACCCGATACCGAGTTGTCCGCGAACAGTTGACGACGCTCCGTCGCAGCCCGCGAGATAGGCTGCCTCGCAAACTTCTTCCGAGCCGTCGGGCTGCCGCAGCGTCGCCGTCACTCCGCGGTCGTGCTGCGTGAAGCGCAGTAGCTCCGTCCGCCGCTCGACCCGAACTCCGAGCGCGCTGAGGCGCTCGATCAACAATCGCTCGTGAGCGTCCTGCGGAAAGACGAGCGCGAAGGCGTACGGAGTCAGTCCTTCTCCGGTGCGCTGGAGCGGCACCCGGGCACGGGGACGTCCGTTCACCCAGAAATTGAGATTCTCAATCTTGACTCCGCCCGCGATGACCGCGTCGTCCAATCCAACCTGGTGATAGAACTCGAGCGTGCGTGCTTGGACGGCGAGCGCGCGGGACGTCGTGCCCGGCTCCGCCGTTTTGTCGATGATTCGCACCTTGACGCCGAGCTTCGTCAACCAGAGGGCGAGTACGAGGCCGGTCGGTCCGGCGCCGGCGATCAAGACAAGCGGGTCAGTCATCGATGCTGCAGAAATAACTTCCTAACGCTGGCGAGCATAGTGCAGGCCCACAACACCGGTCGGGTAAGGCGTCGCCGATTTCAGGTCGAACTTCGCGTGCACTCCACTCGGCAGCACCCGCTTGCCGCTCCCCAATGCCAGCGGATACAAAGTCAGGTGAAGCTCGTCGACCAGGTCGTTCGCCAGCAGAGCGTGGACAAGCTGACTGCTTCCGTCCGTCAGGATATTCTTGCCAGGCTGCGCCTTCAGTGCGCGCACCGACTCGATCACGTTGTCGCGGATGATCGTGGTGTTGCGCCAGATCGGCTTCTGAAGCGTCTTCGATACCACGTACTTCTTCGGCGCATTCATCATGTCCCCGAAGAAGTTACCTGCGGGCATTGGCTCGAACGCCTCGGCGTGCGTCACGTACGTCCGCCGGCCCAGCAGAAAGGCGTCTATGTTCTCCATCAGCGCGCCGAAGCTCTTGCCGATGTCGTCGTGCCAGTAGGGCAACGTCCAGCCACCGTGCTCAAACCCTCCATCGCGATCCTCATCCTTGCCGCCCGGCGCCTGCATCACGCCGTCCAGAGTCACGAACTCATGAACAATCAGCTTTCTCATGGGACCTTCCTCGATTTATGCTTTCATTGGTACGTCGAACGAAGCCAGGTATTTTCGACAGGCGAGTGGATCTTCCTTCTTGACCACCCCGGCCTCTCACGCTCGCAGACGCTTGACGATCGCGTCCACGTGCAGCGCCGTGGTGTCCAGTGCCGGAATCTCGGCGACGAGCGGCCCCGACAAAAGCAGAGTCAGCTCCGTCCCGCCCAAAATAACTCCATCGATATTCTCCTCCTTCCGAAGCCGTCTGACGACTGAGCTAACCCCATCTCTCGTCTCGTCGCGAAAATCGCCCTTGAGCAGCTGGCCGATGTAGCGGCCGTGAATCCACGTCCGCTCCTCAGCGTTCGGGCGGGCAATCGCCATTCCCCGGCGCGAGACTACTGTCGGGTAGAACGCTCCCTCCATTGTGAAGCGGGTGCCGAACAGTCCCAATCGGCGCAGGCCACGTCTCTGTGCTTCGTCCGCACACGCTTCGACAATGCTCAACACCGGTATCGGCGAATGAGAGACGAGATCGTCGAACACGACGTGTGGGGTGTTGGCGGCCATCGCCGCGAAGTCGGCGCCGGCCGCGGCCAGGCGACTGAGCGATGCTGACAGGTATTCGACGAGCGCGGGTCTGTCGTGCTCTACGAGATTCAGTCCGCGAGTGACGTCGAGACTGTCAATGACGATCGATGGCGAAGACGAAGGATCGTCGCGCTTCCACCGCTCCAGAATGCGACGGTAGTAGTCGATCGTGGACTCGGGCCCCAGCCCACCGACGATTCCAAGTGTCGTCACTAATGTGCGTCAGGAGCTGGATGAAGCTTGGTCGAGTTTCGAGGCCCTTTTCTTCCTCCGACCAGACTACCCGCGTAGCCTCCCAAAGCGGCGGCAGCAGGTGCCATCACAAAGGCAAAAACAGTGAAGGCGACTCGCCAGGATACTGGAACGGCAGGCGTGCTGACGGAGTCCGATCGGCTGCCGGCTGATGGCAACCCGAGAAGACTCACGATGATGGCTCCCCAAGCCACGGCGATAGAGAGCCGCCAACGCAATGGCAGCAGGAGGCCGATAAGAAAACCTGCGAGTAAAGTTCAGCCGCAACGTTCGTTAGGCGGCAGGGCATCAGTGCGTGCGAATCACGGTAAAACTATCCACACGTAACTGGAGCCAGTCATCTGGTATTGAAGGGTCGTGTGCCTTGTACCAGACGGGGAATCCATACACCGGATTCAGTTCCATACGGTCAATAATGCGCCCAATGACACGCGCATCGTCCTCGACCTGCCTGAATAAATCTTCGATCGTGGCATCACGGGAAAGGGGCGTGCCGGGTTTGCCATTAGCCCGGGCGATGATCGACCGATTCTTAATCGTGAGGAGCGGTAGTGGCCGGTCGATATCCTCAGCACGGTAAATGCAAAAACAATCCACGTGTGACTGGACTTGATACTCGATCACGTGGGCACGAGTCCATCGCTTACGACCAGCTTCCAGCGAGTCGAGGATTTTCGCCGCTGGGACGTCCCACAACCGTCGCGACGATCTGAGCGGGAACCGGCGACGCTGTAGTCACGAGAACTGCGCTGGCAAGCAATAGCCGCAAATTCATGAAGTGTCCGCCTAGCGCCTTAGTTCAGCTGCAAGCACAGTATCATCATTGCGACGAAGTCGCATCCGAAAAGTGCTTGTCAGCTGCAACGTTCGTTAGGCAGCAGGGCCAACGAGCACGATTGCAAAGCCGTCATATCCCTTGAGACCTACCGTCTGAATTGCGGTGCCGCTGGCGCTTGATTCAGCGCCGAGAAGTTCGATAAAACGACGTACTCCCTGAACGCTCGGATCACTGCTGTCAGCATCAATTACAGCTCCGTCCCGCACCACATTGTCAACGATGATCAGAGTACCCGAGCGGGATAGCTTCAGCGCCCACTCGAAATACGTAGGGATGTTTTGCTTGTCAGCGTCGATGAAGATCACGTCAAACGGTTCGTCCCGTTCGGCCGCAACTTGCGGAAGTGTTTCCAATGCGTTTCCGATCCTCACCTCGACGACATCTTGTAAGCCCGCGCGTGAGATGTTGACCTGAGCGATTCTTGCGTGCTCCGGGTTTACCTCCAGCGTGACCAAATGGCCGCCGGCGCGCAACCCTCGACCCAGCCAGATCGTGCTATATCCTCCCAACGTTCCGATTTCCAGAATGCGGCGAGCGCTTACAATCTGCGCCAGCATCTGCAACAACTTCCCCTGATTTGGCGAAATGCTGATCGCAGGTAGCCCGGCCGTCACGCTAGTCTCCAGGGCTGACTCTAAGATCGGATCGCTTGGGAGTAACCGTTCGGAGAAGTACTGATCAACTTCCGTCCATTGATCTTCGGCCATGGTTGGGTATTGAAGTTCGATTCTGCTACCTAACGCCTTAGTTCAGCTGCAAGCACGCTATAACCCTTGCGGCCGCATCCGAAAAGTGCTTGTCAGCTGCAACGTTCGTTAGGTAGCGCGCCCGGAGCGTGCCCACATTGCCTTTACCCACTGTTTTGTTTGCATGAAATTGCCTTCCTCTGGGTTTGTCGGGATTGCCTCGAGCTCCGGATCGCCCAGTATCTGCTCGATACAGGCCGGTGAGCCGCCAACATACGACCACGTGAAGTCGATTTCGGTGACGACGCACCACGCTCTATCATCTGGCCACCAAAGATTCGGGGATCTATAGATCCAATCGACTTCCGAGAGAGTCGTCAACACGTCGTCGAGCCTACCGTCGAGAAGGAACAGATTCCGCTGTGGGACGGAGAACATAGGCGCTCCTCTCATTCGAGTGCGTACGTCTGCATAACCCTCCCAGACTGCAAACCAACACAACTCGGGAGTGAGTGTGTGGGAGGGCAGAATTGCAGCGAGCCCTGCCGCAATTTCTCGAGGCAGGTTTCCGGTTTCAGGTTGCTGGTCCCACAACTCCTCGCGGGAAGCCGAGGAATTCGATGGGTAAAACGGGAGATCCAGCAGTTGCATTTCAGCCGCCATCGTGCGGTTGTTCGCGGCGGCAATATCTCGCCACCGAACGGGTATCTGGTTTCCCTCTGGTGTTCGACGGTAGGGTGGCTGAAACACGCGGGTATAAGCCGCGAACCCTTCGGGAATAAAAGAGCCGACGTCCATTCCAAATGGATGCAGCCGGCTCTCGATCCAAGACGCTGGGTCGGCGTTCTTTGCGGCATGAAACATTCGTTGGTCTAACTAACGCCCAAGCTCACCTGCGGGCGCCCATCACAAGATGCGGGCGTAGCCCGCATTCCTTGAAGCGCCCGGCTGGTGCAGCGATTCGTTAGACAGCGCCATTAGCGCACTCTTTCCGTAAGTGCGCGGTCCCACAACTCGCCACGCACTGTCCAAGCGCTTCGGTTTGGATCCCGACGCAGTCGAAACGTAGTGCGCGCATCTTGCCAACTCACCACCGCGCTCGACTCTTCGCCTCGGCGTTGCTCCTGTGTGCGCGTGGGCGGTCCAAGTGAGCCGTACTCACGGACCATGGCCTCGAAGTCGATACGCGTTGGGTAATCGAAGACCGCGCCCCTCAGCCACCCGTCGGGAGTGAGGTAAAGTGTGATTCGCTCCGCACCAACGAACGATCCGCGCGGCAGAGGCACCACCGTATCCCCAGGAGCTACTGCGGCGGCTGCCCGCACATCGTACGGGAGGGGCTCGGCGAGATTCACGCGCCCGATGTTCAGTTGGACGTAGCGGAAGATTTGCTCACTCGACTTCGTAGTCGATGCAGGAACTCCACCTTGGGCACACGCGGCGAGAACGTTGAGCGCCAGCAGGGTGATAGAATGTCGGTGAGGATTCATCAAGTATCCGAAGCGTCGGGCGTTGTCTAACTAGTAATTATACTGCGTGCTTATCCCGCAGAGAAAACGCAAAGCCAGGAAGCCCGCGCGAGATAACAACAGTGAAACCTCCGCCCGCGTCACAACTTCCACTCAATCAGTACGTTACGCGCACGTGGTACCCTGAGCGACATGCTTATACTGCGAGGCTTCGTAGTATAAGCATGTGAAAAACGGTTGGAGGATCAGAGCCTCCGCCGGACGTACCTCTGACCGGATCGAGTACGCCCATGCGTTACGGACGGTTACTCGGGCTTGACACCACTAGCGCTGATCGCCGCAACATCCACCCGTACAACCACACGATCGCGCCGACGAACCCAATCACCCCAAGCCAAGGCGCGAGCGCAAAACTCTCCGGCACCAGCGCGATCGGCGCGTCCTTCGAGAAACCGACGATCAACCCAGCGTTGATCACTCCCCAGATGCTCTCGCCCACAATCAATCCCGACGCCACCAGCGTCCCCAGTCGCTGCGCACGGTCGGGGTTCGGCATCGTCCGACCGCGTCCATCATACCAGTGACCGATCACCGCGCCGATGATCACCGCGAACGTCGCTGACATTGGCAGATAAATGCCAATGCCAACCGCCAAAGGTGGAATCCGAAGCTTCTTCATCGCGCCGAGCGCCGCGTCGAGCAGAACGAGTCCTACGCCAACGGCCGCGCCGATGCCCAGCATCTTCCATTCGAGCTTGCCACCGATCACGCCCTCGGCGAGCGCGGAGATCAGCGTCGCCTGTGGCGCCGGGAGTGGATTCGCCGCGACCACGTTGACGTTCGGCGCTCCCGCGAAGCCATATGCCTTGGCGAGAAGGTTGAGCACGAACGGGATCACCGCCGCTCCCGCACCCACGCCCACGATGAGCGCGATCTGCTGACGCATCGGTGACGCACCGACGAGCTGGCCGGTTTTCAGATCCTGCAAGTTGTCGTTCGAGATCGTCGCGCACGCAAAGACGATCGCCGTCACGAACAGCGCAAATGCCACCAGCGCATGACGTGTCTCCTCCGTCGGCGATACGGCGAGCGTGATCACTGACGCGCAGATCACGATCGACAGAATGCCCACGCCCGAGATCGGACTGTTCGACGCGCCGATGAGGCCCGCCATGTAACCGCACACACCGGCGATCACGAAGCCGATGATCAGCACGAACGGTACGGCGATCATCGTCAGCTTCAGCGCGCTCGGCGCGAGCACCGTCGACTTCGCGAACGTGAACGCCAGCCACGCGGAGATCACCAGACACACGGCGGTCAGCGCGAAAATCCACGGCGGCGAAATGTCGCGGTCACGATCGTCCGACGTGGCCGCCGCACGAGAAGCGACGAGCGTGCTCACGAGTCCGCCCATCACCGGCTTCGCAAGTCTGATGAGTGTATAGACGGCGGCGACGGCGATCGTGCCGGCGCCGATGAAGCGCACCTGCGTGCGCCAGATCGCGATCGTGTGGTCAGCCAGCGCCTGACCGGCGGTGGCAGGCTGCATCGACGTCAGTATCGGTACTGCGATCACCCACGAGATCACCTGACCGACCAGCATCGCCATTCCCACCGACAGTCCAACGAGATGTCCCGCACCGAGCAGCGCCAGCGACCATGCGAAGTTGTATCCGGTCGACCCGTTCGCACCGACGCGGAAGAAACCATTGAGCTCAGCGCCGGCGATCCGCGTCGCTGTGATGATCGCGAGTCCGGCCGACGCTACGGAGCCGAGCATGACGGCAACTAGGCCTTCTCTCGCTTCGCCCGTCTCGTCCTTCGTCTCGCCGCGCGTGCCCGATCCAACCTTCAACACCTCGGCGGCTGCGACGCCTTCGGGGTAGGGAAGATCCGAGTTCGTCACGAGCGCGCGCCGGAGGGGGATGGTGAACACCACGCCCAGAACTCCACCGCTCACGCAGATCAGGAACGATTGCCAGAACGGAAACTCCGTCCAGTAGCCGACGATGACGAGTCCCGGCAGGACGAAGATGATCGCCGAGAGAGTGCCGGCTGCGGAGGCGACGGTCTGGACGATGTTGTTCTCGAGGATCGTCGAATCCTTCACCGCGCTCAGGATTGCCATCGAGATCACCGCCGCGGGGATCGACGAGGCGAAGGTGAGCCCGACCTTGAGACCGAGGTAGACGTTGGCAGCCGTGAACACCGTCGTGATGAGGGCGCCCAGGATCAGGCCGCGTATGGTGAGTTCTTTGGGTTTCATGAGCCCAATTTTACCCAAAATCCGATGCCGACGAGTCAGGTCAGCATTCGGTCGCGCTCCTCACTTCGGAGAGAGGACCTGCCCGCTCATTCGTCCTTCGACACTGTCGACGTAAGAGCGGGCGACTGACGTCGCCGGCAGACTCCCGGTCGTCGGCCGGCCCATGGCCTGAAGTGTCTCTGTCACCCACGGTGGGCTGACGACATTCACACGAATTCCACGTGGCGCTTCGAGTGCTGCCGCGCGAGTGAATCCTTCGAGACCCGCGTTCACCAGGCTGATCGCCGCAGTTCCCGGCGCGGGCTGCTGCGCCAGGATGCCCGACGTCAAAGTCACCGATCCGTTGTCGGCGACCGACGGCAAGCCGAAGCGCACGAGGTTCACCTGGCCCATCAGCTTGTTCCCCGCGCTGAACGCGAAGTCCGAGTCTGACAATTCGGCAAGTGGCTTGTACGCCGCCAGTCCCGCTGCGGACACGATCGCGTCGACACGACCGATTCGCTCGAAGAGCGCTCGGATCGAATTAGGGTCGCCGAGGTCTACTGACTCGCGGGCCTTGTGCCGACTGACGGGAATAACATCGTGGCGACTTCCGAGCGCCGAGGCGATCGCTTGTCCGATGGTGCCGGTGGCACCGATGAGGAGGATGCGCATACGAGAAGATTCGGCGATCCGCTCGCGTTACGCAATCTGTAGTAGGACCCTTCCCCCGGGCGATCGGGAACCGCGCGTCGGAGAAGTCCAACAAACCTGGCGTCGCTATCCGACGCGCATCGGCTCCGGGACTGCGGTGGCTAGACGTTGTGCAGGCAAGGGTTGCTCGGACTCGCTTAGCAGCTTTGTCACGTAGCGCTGTCCCTCGCCGATGCGCTCCATCTCGATCGCGATCGATTCGACCGCCTGCTCGACGCGAGCAAGTCGCTCGTCGGATGACGCCAGACCGTCCTTCGTCATCGAGAGACCTCTCATCTTTTCCCGATGAGTCAGATACGTCTTCAGCATCCAGCCTGTGATTACAAAAACAACTACGATCGCGATGTCTTTGACGATGAGATTCATGAACCGAGTCCGGGTGTTCTCAGGTTAGCGTAGCCATGTCGATCACAAACCGATAGCGCACGTCGCTCTTCAGCATGCGCTCGTAAGCTTCATTGATGTAGGCAATGTCGATTACCTCGACGTCCGATGTGATGCCGTGCTCGGCGCAGTAATCCAGCATCTCCTGCGTTTCTGGAAGACCGCCGATACCCGATCCCGCCAGACTGCGTCGGCCGCCCATCAGATTGAACACTCCCACCTCGGCCGGTGTCGGCGGTGCGCCGACACAGATCAGGACGCCATCGGTGGCTAATAGTTTCAAATACTGGTTGTAATCGTGTTTCGCCGACACGGTGTCGATGATGAAGTCGAAGTATCCCGCCAGCTTCTTCACCTGCGCGGCGTCGCGGGTGAGCGCGAATTTGTGCGCGCCGAGTCGCCGAGCGTCGGCTTCCTTGTCGGGCGAGGTGCTGAGCATCGTCACCTCCGCTCCGAATGAAGCACCGAGCTTCACCGCCATGTGGCCGAGTCCACCGAGTCCTACCACGCCGAGCTTGTGGCCTTTGCCGACTTTCCAATGGCGAAGCGGTGAGTAGGTGGTGATGCCCGCGCAGAGAAGCGGCGCTACACCGGCGAGCGGCAGCGTGTCCGAGACTTTGAGCACGAAATCCTCGTCCACTACGACTTGTTTCGAATAGCCACCGTAGGTGATGTCGCCGTTGACTCTGTCACGGGCGCTATAGGTAAGGACGTTGCCGACTGTGCAGTACTGTTCCAGACCTTGCTTGCAGTTGTTGCACTTGCGGCATGAGTCGACCAGGCATCCTACGCCGGCGAGATCCCCGGCCCGGAACTTCGTGACCTTGTCGCCAACAGCGGTTACTCGGCCGACGATCTCATGGCCGGGAACGACGGGATAAATCGTAGAGCCCCACTCGTTGCGCGCCATGTGGATGTCGGAGTGGCACACGCCGCAGTACAGAATCTCGAGCTGGACATCGCCCGGTCTCAGGGCACGGCGCTCGATCTGGAAAGGAGCGAGACGCGTGTCAGGTGCCTGTGCCGCATAGGCTCGGGTCACTGTCTTCTTGGTCGCAGTAGGAGATGCGGCTGGGGCTGTAGTTGTCATCGTACCTTCTCCGCTTGACTCGTGATGGCTTGGCTGATCGCAAATACCTTGATTTTGAATCTAACCCGTTCTCGGGCCAGCCTCATTGGTGCCGCCGTCGGCGTCGGAGAGCGAGAACGTGATCGTCATCTCGCCTTTCATATTGGGGTCAGCCGTCTCGAACTCGACCACTTCGGCAACCTGCTCGTTCGGCACGAGGCTCAGGAAGCGGCCGTGGTAAGTGTCGGTGTGCGCACTTGTCTTGCCGGTGCTCGTCGGCGCGTCGTAGGTGAGCGAGATTCGGAACGAGCCGCCTTCACGCGGCTCGAACGCATGCACCTTGCTGGTCATGCCGTTCCGCACCATCCATTTCGCGATTGCGCGCGGATCGAGAAGCGCGCGATAGACGCTGGCGCGGGGCGCGTTCACGTGGCGGGTGATGCGGGTCGAGCTCATTAACGCAGCCTGGGCCGATGCGCCATCACAGCGTGCTGAACCGCCAATCCGCCCTGTACGAGGGGACGCCCGGCCCGGCGCGCGAAGCTTGGGGTCGGCTCAATGTGCGGTCTGAGTTGCCGCCGCCGGAGACGGACCAGGAGCCAGTTTAGCATCGCCCTACTATCATTGTGCGCCAATTGACATTATCACGCACCCCATGGCTTGCGGCAAGGCCCCCGTGCGAGTTCAAACTTCGCGCTCATTCTGAACCAGGAGTTGCGATGACCGAACATGCGGTAGTGATCGCCGGAGGCGGTCCGACGGGGCTGATGTTGGCGGGCGAGCTGGCGTTGGCGGGCGTCGACGTTGCCATTGTCGAGCGGCGTGCCAGCCAGGCCCTCGCCGGCTCGCGCGCAGGCGGTCTGAGCTCACGCACCATCGAGGTTCTCGATCAGCGTGGAATCGCGGATCGGTTCCTCTCGGAGGGACAGGTGGCTCAGGTCGCGGGGTTCGGCAGCGTCCGTTTGGACATCAGCGACTTTCCCACCCGGCACAACTACGGGCTCGCTCTCTGGCAGAACCACATCGAGCGCATCCTCGCCGGCTGGGTCGGCGAGCTGGCGGTGACGTTCTACCGCGGACGTGAAGTGACCGGCTTTGCGCAGGACAACACCGGCGTCGAAATCGCGCTGTCCGACGGCCAGTCGCTGCGGCCGCAATATCTCGTCGGGTGCGACGGAGGACGCAGTCTGATCCGCAAAGCAGCCGGCATCGAGTTCCCCGGCTGGGATGCGACGATGAGCGCGCTGCGCGCCGAGGTCGAGATGACCGAGGAGCCGGAAAC
>JALYZH010000408.1 GCA_030948945.1 Gemmatimonadota bacterium
ACGTTCACGAGGTCGTGGACAAGATTCAGCAGCGGGCGCAGGACGCTCTGGTCAAGAACCTGAAGCTCGAGGCGAAGATCACTATGCGTTTCACGATGGCGCTTTCCGAGGTCTGCCAGAACATCGTCGAGCATGCCGGCCGAGGCGGCTGGGTTGCCGTCCAGACTTACACCTGGCGCGTTCGGTTGGGTGGGCGGAAGGTGGTGGTCATCGCCGTTTGCGATCCCGGCATCGGCTTCCGGCAATCGCTCGAGTCCGCGCCGGGATTTCAGAAGCGCGAACGCTGGGACGACGGCCAGGCCCTTGAGGAGACCGTAATGCGCGGCGCATCCCGGTTCAGGGATCCGGGCCGGGGGCAAGGGCTTGCGGGAGTGCGCAAGTTTGTGGGAACGTGGGATGGCAAACTTTCCATCCGCAGCGGCACCGCCCGCATTGCTGTGCTTCCAAAGGGCGATTGGGATGAAGACGAGCCGTTGGTCGAAGATCTCTCATATTTTCCGGGTGCACAGGTGCAGATAACGATTCCCGAGCGGGTGGCGTGATAAACCACATCGATGTGAGCTCCATACTCAGGAAGAGCGTGTGCGAGCTCTACTCGAATCTCGTCACCCGTCCCATGGGCGCCGCGGTCCGCTGCGAAATCGAGCAGGAGCTCGATCGCATCGGCGATCGCGCCCTCACCGTGATCGACTTCTCCCACGTCGGACTGCTCGATTTTTCGTGCGCCGATGAGATCGTCGCCAAGCTACTGCTCCAATACGTGAGCACCGATGCACCACGGCGGGAGGTGTACTTCGTTTTTCGGGGCATCAGCGAATCCCACATGGATGCGATAGAAGCAGTGCTCGAGCGACACAAGCTCGCTCTCGTGACCCAGCGTGCCGACGGCAAATCGCGCCTTGTAGGAATCGTGGGTGTCGAGGAGAGGAGAGCGTGGGAGATCATCTCACGGCTCGGTGCCGGCATCAGCGCCGACGTGGCCGACGCGACTGGCATCTCTCGGGATGACGCCGAGCGGATGCTCGACACACTGTGGCGGCGCCGGCTCGTGATCCGCTACGACAACGCGTACGTTGCCGTAGGCAGTGCCACAGTGGGCTCCGAGCCGATGAGACTCGACGCTTGATGGAAGGGTTCCAACCCTGGCTGATGGTCGCGCAGTACATCTCGACCCGACCGGGCGATGCCGAGCGGGGACCATTGGTGCGACTCCATTCTTCCGACGCCCGGAAGCGGGTGATGGAAGATGGAGAGCTGGTCTGGGTTTATGGGCCCCGACGTCACGAGCTGGCGGTGCTCGTCGTCGATGATACGGTGCCGCCGGGAAATGTGGTCGCCCGCGACATCCTGGGCATCGCCCCAGCGGAGATCGTTCGCGTCGTCAAGCACGACTTCGACGCCGCGCGCAGCACACGCAACCTCGGTTAGGAGAGCTCGTGGCAGAAGGGACGCGCAAGCCGGGTCTATCGACCACGGCAATTCATGGTGGAGCTTCACGCCCCGACCCGGGCATGAGTGTCGCCACTCCACTCGTGCAGGCGGTGAACTTCGTGCAGGAGACCGGTACCAGCGAGGGCCTGCTTTACACGCGCTACGGCAATACCCCAAACGCCGTCGTCGTCCAGAAGCGGCTGGCAATGATGGAAGGTGCCGAGGCGGCGCTCGTGCTCTCGAGTGGAATGGGCGCGACTGCCTGTTCGATGCTCGCCCTCCTTCGTCCCGGCGATCATCTGATCTCGAGCTCCTGGATCTACGGCGGCACGCGTAAGCTGTTCACCGAAGACCTCATCGGGATGGGGATCGAGGTCACTTTCGTGAATCCCACCGAGCCGCGCGGGTGGCGGAAGGCGCTGAGAAAGAATACGCGCGTGATTTTCCTCGAATCACCCGTAAACCCGACCTGTCGGGTCATTGAGCTGAACTCGCTCCAAAGCCTTGCTCACTCCGAAGGAATCGCGCTCGTCGTCGACTCCACGTTTGCGAGTCCCGTCAACTTCCGTCCGCTCGAGCACGGCGTCGATGTCGTCATTCACTCGGCCACCAAGTACCTCAACGGGCACCACGACATTCTCGCCGGTGTCGTTTGCGGGAGCGAGCCGTTCATCGACGAGGTGCGGCGCAAGATGATGGTCTGGGGACAAGCGCCCGATCCGTTCGCTTGCTGGCTACTCGAGCGCGGGCTCAAGACGATCGACGTCAGGGTGAAGCGCCAGAACGAAAACGCCATGCGCATCGCGGAGTGGTGCTCGAAGCGGCCGGAGATCGCGAAGGTCCACTATCCGGGCCTTTCCAATCATCCCGACCACAAGATTGCGAAGACGCTCCTCGACGGATTCGGCGGCATGCTCGCCCTCGAGCTGGCAGGAGGCGGAGCGGCTGCCGCGCGATTCGTGAAGAAGCTGCAGGTCTTCACCTACGCCGCGAGTCTGGGTGGTGTGGATTCACTGATGATCGAGCCGCGCTACAGCTCCCATGAGCACATGTCGGCGGAGGAGCGAGAGAAGATCGGTATCCCCGACGGATTTCTCCGCGTCAGCGTCGGGATCGAGAACGCGGAAGACCTGATAGCGGACATAGAGCAGGCGCTTCAGCAGTAACGATGATCCGCCTTACTGAAGTCGCGAAGGA
>JALYZH010000015.1 GCA_030948945.1 Gemmatimonadota bacterium
TGTGAGCGATTTCCATGAATCCGCTCCGCCTTGATGCCGCGCTTCACCAGCTGCTCGGCCAGACGATTCGCGCGGTGCTTGGTGCGCGTGAAGACCAATGCCTGCTGCATTTCGCCACGATTGAGCAGTTCCAGCAATAGATCCTTTTTCAGGTCCTGCTTCACCGGATAAACGGCCTGCGTGATTCCGACCGCGGGCAGCGAGCGCCTGCCGAGATCGATCATCAGCGGATTGTGCAGCATCTCCTTGGTGAGTGCTGCGATCGGCGGTGGCATCGTTGCGCTGAAAAGGAGAGTTTGGCGCTTGGGCGGCACGAGCTTCAGTATGCGCTTGATGTCGGGGAGGAAGCCCATGTCCAGCATTCGGTCGGCTTCGTCGAGCACCAGGAACTCGATGTTCTTGAGATTCGCGTACGGTGCGCTGAGATGGTCGAGCAATCGCCCCGGAGTAGCAATGAGAACATCGACTCCGGCGCGCATGGCGTGCTCCTGCGGCGCCATACCGACACCACCATAGATCGCGGCAGCAGTGATGGGCGTGTGAACCGCCATTGAATCGAGCGCGGTGAGAATTTGCGCTGCGAGCTCTCGTGTTGGCGTCACGACCAGCGCGCGGGTCTTGCCACGCGGTTTATCGATCAGATGATGCAGAATGGGCAGAAGAAACGCGGCGGTCTTGCCGCTCCCCGTCATCGCGCAGGCGAGGACATCGCGTCCCTCGAGAGCGGCGGGAATTGCCTCAGCTTGAATTGGAGTCGGTCGCTGGAAACCCAGCTCTTTGAGACCTTTGTGAAGACTGGGGTGAAGCTTTAATGAAGAGAACGGCAGAGTGGCGCCTGATTGATATTGATAGTGAATGAAGCCTGGGTTGAAAGGTACCTAGGCCGGTGCCGTCTCTGGGGGGCTAATTACCCTGATGGCAGATGAGAATCACCGTTGCGGAGCGTCAACCACTACCAGCAGGCCACTCCCAACTGGACGCTCCCCCGTCTTGTCGGACGGGGAGTTCACGACGTGCCCTTCCACCACCATTGTCGTGGAGCCTCCACCGTCCAAATTCATCCCCTCATACACGCCAAGATCGAGCATCAGCCTAGCCAGTTCAGCGAGAGACATTCCGGAATCCGACTCTCGGCGGCCATCGACGGTTATCAAAAAGAGCTTCGTGCTATCGGCGGAAATTCCTACTCCTGTTCGCGGATGCCTGCCACTCGAGAAGCGTGGGAACGTTCCTTCGAGACTGTCCGCCTGGGCTGCCACGCTCCGTCCGTGCACGATCAGTCGCGGCCAGCCTCCAACCACTGTGCGAAGTCTTCCACGGTCGGGGACGAGATGAGGGACAACACGAAGCGGACTCGCCTGCGTCACAAGCGCATGGAGCTCGGACCGTCGACTGCCTCCCGCTAGGAGCGCCGCGCCGGTAGCCAACGGAAGTGACCAGCCTTGTCTTGCTTTCCCCGCCACCTGAAAGAGAAGCGTATCTCCTCTTTGACCAACTGGACTAAGTGGAACAACCAGAGGGTGTCGCCCGGTCGAGTCTCCCGGAGTCGAGTCCCCAAAGACTTTCGTGTAAAGAACAATCGCACCGCTGTCCGGCCAGAAGTTGAGAGCATCGAGATTCACCGTCCGCTCATGCGGACCGGTCATCATTCCTGCGAACTGAAAACGCTCGATGGCCGGATGGTTCTGCCAGTCTATGCCGAATTGGGAGTGGATCGTATCGAACGTGTCGTATGGCGAATCGGTAACCCTGACTCCCTTCCAGAACTGGCCCTCGATCACGACGTTGTTCTCGCTCTCTCCAGTAGACCGGATGTTGAAGAAGTCGCCGTTGACCGCGCCAACGACTTTCCCCGGTCCTCTGTAACGCTCCACCATGGAGCTGAGTGTCTCTCTGCCGCCAAAGGAATCGTGCGCGCGCGCCGCGCGAATACTGAGTCCGGGTTGCCGGAGATCCACCTCGAGGACATTGACGTGCCATGGTCCGCCATTCACGACCACTCGGCGATGCACAACGCCTGGAGCCACAGTGCGGACAATTGAAGAGTCGAATTGTTGGGCAGGAGTGGACACCGCCCACAAAACGGAAACGGCCGAGACCAGCCAAAGCTTGTGTGTCATGCTTACAGTCGGAACAGGTAGCTGATCTTTCCGAAGAAGCCGTCTCTCGTTCGCCTCAAATCCCGAAACCGGAACTCACGCGGCTCATCGAGCGTGGACCCGTATCCCAGATACACCAGCGTCCCGGGTACCGGACGATAGCTGAACAACCAGTCGGTCGAGAATTCATTGATCGTGCTGCCGGTGTCGAGTACGCCATTCACCAGAATCGGATTCCCGTTGCGATCCTGGAGTGGCGAGCGAGACCGCGCAGCGTACTGGCCCACTAACCGCAAAAAGATTGGCGGACTCACCTGATACTCGACTTTGATGCGTGGAATCGTCTCCGACGAGAATCGCGAGCCATCCGACTTGCGAGCGATGGTCAGGCGGGAGAACTGAAGCGAGCTTCGGATCGCCGTGGTTGGGCGGATGTCGAGGGTCGCATCCACCCGCGAGCTGCTACCGGGGGCAGCTTCGCGGAAAACGGGCACCTGGCCTTTGGTAACGCTCGCGGTTCCAGTGAAGAATCGGTAGGTGGGCGTCGTCACTCTGAACGATCCGCTCCACTGGTTCTTTTCCGGAGGCGGCACGACGAACGCCGTGGTATCGAAGACGGTTCCAGTCGATCGTTGCACAGTCAGACCCGCATACAACGATGGATCGAAGGCAAAATAGCTGTGGCCTAGTGCGCCGCTCAGCTGCCATCCTCCGCGGATCGTCGCGCTCGGAAGGATCTGCTCGTTACCCTCGGCCAGACCATGACTGGCTCCGGCATTGTTCCAGATTCGATCCAACACATAGAACGCGCCATAGGTTTGCACCAATGCGCCCTGGGCTCCATAAAAGCTGGACCGATTCGCCGCCCTCGCCTCGATGATCCCCGTGCGGTTGACGAATCCCGCGGCGGCATTAAAACCGGGGTCGAGCGATCTCAGAGTGTAGTGAAAGCCCCACGCTCGCCCAGTGCGGTCCCAATCCGCTTGGTAAACGGCCCCATTGCGACGATTCCCCAGGCTGTCAGTCCACGATCCCGCGGCCTGGAACTGAGCCCAGTAAAGCTTCGAGTGATAAAAGCGGAAATCACCCGCGGCCACGCGCGAGTAGTTAGTGCCGTCTTCCCGAGTTGTGAGCACGGCACCGAGCGTGTTGCCCGAGCCATAGTCGTATCGTAGTCGCGACACTCCGAACAATGGCGAGTGATTCCCTTCCCACGAGTACTGCCGATCATCGGCCACGAGCATCGAGGCGATGTTGGTACCCGCGAGTTTTCCGGTGAGCTTGAGGCCGCCCAACGGAGCAACGATTCGCCGAGTGTAGATCAGTTGATTGGGAGTATCGAAAAGCTCGAGTCCGTCGAGGAAAAAGGGCCGCTTCTCTGGATAGAACAAAGCGAACCGCTCGTTCAACAGGACCTGGCCCACGTCGGCTTCCACTTGGGAGAAATCAGGATTGATCGTTGCGTTCAGGCTCAGGTTCTGGCGAATGCCCCACCGTACATCGCCACCCAGCTCGCCTTTCCGCTGATAGTCACGTCCATTGCCGAGTGTCGGCGTGCGATCCGCGTGCGCGGTCAGAGTTGGTGTCGCTTCGAGAACCAGCCCGCGCTGCAGATCGTGTAGCCCGTCCAGACTTCCCGACTGGGCAAGGAAGTTTGCATTGGCGCGCACTGCTGGGGCCCAGGTATCCTGAAAGCCGGAGTGCTGTATGCGCCGCAGGATGTGCAGACCCCAGCTTTGTACTCTCGCATCCTGATATCGAAGGCTTTTGAACGGTATCCGCACTTCGACTTCGTATCCCCCCTCGACCAGGCGTCCCATCGACTCGAAGAAATAGTCAGGATTGAGGTCTACGCTGCCCTCGAGTGGATTGACGTTGCGAAATCCGCCACCGGTTGCCTGAGGACCTCCGGCACCTCCTGCGAATTGTGCGCTCCGCGTTCCGTCCTGCTGAACACCGTATGGATTGACACCGAACAGAAACGCGATTTGCCGCGCGTTATCGGTGTCGAGCAGGATCTGGATCTGATCCTCGCTGTCGATGTTGTCACGGTTGGCGTGGGTTGCGCGCACCACATTGCCGTGGATCTCGCGCGCTCTGATTCCAAAATAGATGGCATCAGGCGCGTACCACACCAGAACTTCGGTGGGCTCATCGGCCGGTCTGCCATCAACTGGCTGGTACTGCGAGAAGCCGGTGAGACGAGCGGCCTGGCGCCATACCGGCTCGTCGAGGTTGCCATCGATCGTCACGGCTACGGCGACACGGGGAATCTCTACGTGTACACGATTGGCGCGTCCGTCGTATGCGAGCGTCGAATCCTGAAGCAGCACCGCTGCCGTGACGAGAGCGGTTATCAGCATGGGCTAGAATCTATCCCCGGACGACTTTCCGCACGACGAGGGTCAGGCAACCATAATGACCGCTCGCTGAGACTAACGAGGCATGAAGACCACACTTCGATTGCTCGTTCCCATGTCGCTTCTGGCCGGCTCCCTCCAGGCGCAGCAGCCGTCGGCCGGGGCTGGAGCACAACGTCAGTCGCCAATCTCTCAGACCGAGCTAGTACGCAGGCTGAATCGCTCAGCCGACAGTCTCGCCAGGGCCGGGGAGTTCTCGGGCGTCGTAGTGGTGTCGAAGAACGGCGCGCCGGTTTTCCAACGCGCTTACGGCCAGAGAGATCGAGAGCACGGCATCGCCAACAACCTGGAGACAGCCTTCAACCTGGGCTCCATCAACAAAGTCTTCACCCAGATCGCGATTCTTCAGCTTCGCGCCGCGGGAAAACTGGACCCCGATTCGACGCTGGCGAAGTACTGGCCCGACTATCCAAACAAGGAAGTCGCGCGAAGGATCACGATCCGCCAGTTGATGCGACATACGTCGGGACTTGGAGGAAACATCTTCGCGCCTCCTGCGAGCGGGAAAAGAAATGATATCCGAAGTCTCGGAGATTATCTCCCGCTCTTCGTGAATGAGCCGCTTCAGTTCGAGCCGGGTACCGACAACGCATACTCGAACGCGGGATATGTCGTGCTGGGACTACTGGTCGAACGACTGTCGGGCGAAGACTACTACACCTACGTCCGCAGGCACATCTTCGAGCCCGCCGGCATGACGCGAACCGGTTCGTTCTTTGTTGATTCACTTCCTTCGAACACGGCGATCGGATACACGCGCGGCGACGACAATGCTCCTGTGAATACACCGCTCCATCCGAACACCCATGGACTCCCAGGACGGGGCAGTTCCGCAGGTGGTGGATACTCAACCGCGCAGGATCTGAGCAAGTTTCTGCAGGCGTTGCGCGAACATCGCATCCCGAACGGGGTGCCGGCTGGGCTGGGGATAGCCGGCGGCTCAGGCGGTATGAACGCGGCGGTCGATGGAGATCTTCCGGGAGGTTATGACGTAATCGTCCTGGCGAATCTCGATCCTCCTGCGGCGGAGCGGGTCGCGCGGATGGTAAGAGATTGGCTTGGTGTGCACGAAGATGACGGTGCTGGTACTCGGCCAAGGCGTTAGGAAGATTTCCGTCCCGCGAAAACCAGTAAGCCGCCGACTGCAATGGCGGCGAATCCCACAATCGGTGGTACCAGGCCGCGCTCCTGCGAAGTGACCTTGAGAGGCCCGACTTCGACTTCGTTACGGCTCTTCGTGTAGGATATTCCGCGCATTGCCACCACAATTACACCTGCAACAACGAGAATTACGCCAATCCAGCCGAGTGGCTTCATGATGCCTCCGGAATTTGGGATCACATATGCTGTGCCGGCAGGGCGGGCCGGCAAGACGAGCGTGCTTAGCGATGCACCAGCTTCCTGTACGCGATCCGGTGCGGCCTGTCCGCATCCGCGCCCTTCCGCCGCTTGAAGTCCTCGGCGTAATCGCGATACGAACCCTCGAACCACACAGTTTCTGAATTCCCTTCGAACGCGAGGATATGCGTCGCGATTCGGTCGAGGAACCACCGGTCGTGGGAGATGACAACGGCGCACCCGGGGAAATCGACTAGAGCTTCTTCCAAAGCACGGAGAGTATCGACGTCCAGATCGTTCGTCGGCTCGTCCAGCAACAGCAGATTCCCACCCGATTTCAGCAGCTTCGCCAAGTGAAGCCGGTTTCTCTCTCCTCCGGATAGATCTTTCACTTTCTTTTGCTGGTCCGGTCCCTTGAAGTTGAACTGCGCCAGGTACGCCCGCGCCTGCATCTCCCGCTTCCCGACCTGGATGACGTCGTTCCCTTCGCTCACTTCCTTGTAGACAGTGTTCGCGTCGTTAAACTCGCGCGTCTGATCCAGGTAGGCCATCTGCACGGTGTCGCCGATCGTCAACGAGCCGCCATCGGATTTCTCTTTTCCGGCGATCATGCGAAACAGCGTCGTCTTGCCGGCGCCGTTCGCGCCGATGATTCCGACGATTCCGCCACGCGGCAGCGAGAACGACAAGTCGTCGAACAGCACGTTGTCGCCGTACGCCTTCTTCAGTCCCTTGGCGATCACGACGTCGTTCCCGAGTCGAGCCGGAGGCGGAATCACGATCTCGTTCTGCATGACCTTCTCGCCTTCGGCCGCTGTCGCCAACTCTTCATATTTCTGGATGCGCGCTTTGCTCTTCGTCTGCCGAGCACGGGGTGACATCCTCACCCATTCGAGCTCGCGCTCCAGCGTTCTCTGCCGCGCTGATGCCTGCTTCTCTTCCGTCGCCAGCCGAGTACGCTTCTGATCGAGCCAGGAGCTGTAGTTCCCCTCGTAGGGAATGCCTGCGCCCCGATCGAGCTCCAGGATCCAGCCGGCAACGTTGTCCAGGAAATACCGATCGTGGGTGACCGCTACCACGGTTCCCGGAAACTCAGCGAGATATCTCTCCAGCCATGCGACTGATTCAGCATCCAGGTGGTTTGTGGGCTCGTCGAGCAGGAGCATGTCCGGCTCCTCGAGCAAGGTGCGGCACAGCGCGACACGACGCTTCTCTCCACCCGAGAGCTTGCTCACGTCGGCATCCGCGGGTGGCAGACGCAGCGCATCCATTGCGATCTCGATCTTCCGATCCAGCTCCCACGCATTCGCGGCGTCGATCTTCTCCTGCACCTTTGCCTGTTGATCCAGCAGCTTCGTCATCTCGTCGTCCGACATCGGCTCGGCGAACTTGTTCGAGATCTCTTCGAACTTCGCGAGAAGGTCGCGGGTAGGCTTCACCGCAACTTCGACGTTGTCCTTTACGTTCCTGGAGGCATCGAGTTGTGGCTCCTGCGACAGGTATCCAATGCGCGTGCCTTGGTGTGGCCAGGCCTCGCCCTGAAAGTCGTGATCGACGCCAGCCATGATGCGTAGCAGCGAAGATTTTCCCGCACCGTTTGCGCCGAGAACGCCGATCTTGGCGCCGGGATAGAAAGACAACCAGATCCCGCGCAGGATCTCCCGCGATGGCGGAACGACCTTGCGCAAGTCCTTCATTACATAAATGAATTGTGGAGGCATCCCTACAATTTATCGCACTCGGCGAGTCGGGCCTTTGCCAGCGCGAAGCCGGCGAATGCTAGTCCGGGTTCTTGGGATCCCCGAGCATGGCGTGATTGTGGTCCATCATATGGTCATCGTGCCAAATGGATTTGAGATCGTTGCCGGCGAATGTGTTGACGTGGATCATCCACCCGAACACCTGGAGAATGAAACGTCCTCCAGCATCCTTGCAGTCTTCCTCGCTCGCTACGCCCAGAGGTCCGAATACGGGACGACCACTCTTGGTCTCGTAGAAACGCTCCTTCTGACCGCGCGGCGGAATGCACCAGTTGATGTGCCGATGCCAGTGCGCCACGCTCAACGGCACCCGCTCATTCAGATCTTCTTCGGAAGCACGTTTCGACGCGGTGTACATCGCGCCGATCAGTACGAGCTCACCTTTGGCGTTTTTCTTATATAGAAGTGACGTGGGCCTGGCAGGATCAAAACCGAACTGGTTCCGAATCGCGTTCCAGCCCTTTGTGAAATGGTATTGCGGCTGATTCTTGATCTCGGGCGCGAACATTTTGTAGCCGTCCGCTTCGGCGACTTTCACATCCTGGTATTTCGCGATCGCCTGCCGGAGCTCGTTGATGACGTAGGCGGCTCTGGCGGAATCCTGAACGGTGAGCGGTCTCGTGCTGGAGTAGGCCATGTGATTTGCCATCGCCTCCATCTTCCAGTCACCAGCGATACGGTTCATTGGATCCGATGAAACGTGCGAGGTGCGTGATGCGGCAGCCGTATCCGGATGATCGTGCGAATGCTGGCCGAATAGCTGGCTCGAAAGGGCGGCGAGGAGAGCAGCGGTTATCGTCGAGTGCTTGAGGAAGGAGCGACGCATGTCGTTACCGTCTGGTAGACAAGGGATAGTGTCCAGCACCTATACCCTCGTTAGACGATCTCAGCGTCCCGTGGTTAACCCCCGAAATCCGCCAACAGCTTGTTGAGGGCCTTGGCTACCCGTTCGTGGGGCAGCTGCTGGATTTGGTCTTCGTTCCAGGGAAGTATCTCACCCGGTGTGTTGTACGGAGCGTACGGTCGATGCTCGCGCTTGAGCAGCACCAGCGACGGCTTCCGGAACGCCGAAGCAGCGTGAGAGATGCTGGTATCCGGGGTGAATACGAGATCCGCAGTCCCGACGAGTGCGAACGCGTCGCGCAGCTTCGGCGTCTGAGCTGGCAATGCGCGCACCGCGCTGGCGACCTTTTGCACGCTCTCCCACTCGCTCGGAAGCCCCATCACTATGATCGGCATCTGTGGACGTTTCGCACGAACGGTTTGCAGCGTCGCAATGAATTTCCCGTCGGGCCATCTGCGCTTGGGTTCAGAGGCGGAGAGATTCACCAGCAGTTTGTTTTCAGGCGTGCCGGCGCCCGCGCCTGCCTGACCGACCAGTGAACTGGCCTCATTCCACAGTTCCTCGGCGCGGGCGGATTCTTCGGCCGATAGAAATATCTCGGGCTGCCAGTCTACCTTCGACGGATCAACGCCGAATGGTATGGCGAGCTGCTTCGATCCTTCGATGTAGTGCTCGACGCGGTTCCACTCCGGGACTGACACGTTGTAGATGCGCGGTTTCCTGTTTCCTCGTGCTCCGACCCTGAACCGGGCACGGCCTGCGTACATGAGCAGCGGAGTCGATGTGAAGATCGGCGGGTTGTTGATTCTTCCGTCGACCATCACTGTGTGACGTTCCCGCCTGAGCTGTTTCATGACTGCCCTGTAGCTGCCCAGTGACCGCCGATCGAGCGTCAATACCTTGCCGACGTAAGGATTCCCCTCGAGCACCGGCGCAGTCGTCGGTGTCGCGAGCACATCCACCTTTCCACTCGGAAGTGTCTTCGCAATGTTGCGAATGAGGGACGTAGCCATGATCATGTCTCCGATGCGCTCGTACCGGATGAAGAGCACGCGATAATCGGAGTTTGTCGGCGACGGAAGCACGGTTTCCCTTGGCCCGGGGAGCATCGAGCTGAGGAGGCGCATCCATACGCCGCGCCACACAATTTCAATCTTTCTGAGATCCACCGGTGAGTGGCAGCTCCAGGAGCTTCCGTGAAGGTTGTGGATCTCGTGTGTGATAAAGCTGGATTGCGCTTATCACGAACGGTTCCGGTATTCTTGTCTTGAGCAGCTCGCCAATCGACTTCTTATCGAGAGACTGGTAAAGGCTCAAGGTGGAGTGTGGGCTGAAAGTGAACCGCGCGCGTGTAAAGGGTAGCCCACTTGTAATGATCCTGTCGTGCAGAATCCTCAGCTGACCGTGCGGATCGATCGGCAGCACGATGATGTTCGTCTGCATGAATCTCTGCGCGGGTTGAAAAGAGAGCGTGATTGGCGCGGTATCCCGCGCAATTGGCTCCAGCTTCTCACGCATCTCTTTGACGGTCACTGACGGAGGTGTGGGGCCCGCGCCCGACGATCCCGTGAGAGTCAGGTGTGGTGGCTTATATCGGGACAGTTTCGGGTCGTACCGTTCGTTTATCACGCGCACCTGATCCGCGACTTCCGGCGGTAGCTCTGCCAGAATGAAGATTCCATTCAGCGCCAAGCATCACTCGCGGCGTCAGCAATGCCGAACATTAGAACTGAATGCTAAACAGGATTGGACTGGCCCGAATCGAGGATGTTTTCCCTTTTATCAGCGCGCGATCCAGACGATTTCCCGGGTTCGAGTGCGTGTAGTTCACCACTTTGAGACCAACGAGTGTGCCGATTGCCGCACCAGCCATTACGTCGCTCGCCCAATGCTGGTTGTTGTACATACGTGAGAGGCCCACCAGCGACGCGCCTCCGTAAAACACTGTCCCCACGAACCAGGTCGCGCCCGGCCACCAGAATTTCGACTCGCGGGTCACGGTCGATGCGAATGCGAAGGCAGTAATCGTGTGTCCCGACGGAAAAGAGCGCCATTGGTCGCCTTTGAAACCCCTCCAGAGCTGGAAGTTGTCCGGAGTCCTGACGTCGACGAATGGACGCTGTCTTCCCACAGTGAGTTTTATCGCGCCGCCAAGAACATCGGCGAGCAGGATTGCTTCGACGCTGTGCAAGCCGACGGATTCGACACGCCGGTTCCCACCAGCGCGGCCAATCAGGTACACGGCCGTGCCGGTGGCGAACGAGCCGGGATCGCCAAGCAGGCGGAAACCGGTTGCGGCCGTGTGAAGAAATCGATTTGCCTGAGTTGCCGAATCCTGCAGCTTGTTGGCGAGCCGCATGTCGATTGGGGCGACCAGCACCGTGCCGGCCGTAAATGCGCCCAACAGGAGTAGATCCTTGCCGATAAGAAGCGGTGTCTTTTTCCCGATTGTATCCTGAACCTGCGCCTGCGCAGAGAGCGCCATTGTCAGGGACAAGAGCGCAACGCGAAACAGCTTTGAGTACAAGAACGTCTCCGGTTGAAACGTTGGTAGCGGCCTTCGTCTCCTTCCCGAATGCAAATCTCTTACCCCTTGTAAATCACCCTTCGAATCGCGATATCACCCGAATGCTTAAAATCGACCTCACGGGTAAGCGCGCATTGGTTGCAGGGGTCGCGGATGACGCCGGATTCGGGTTCGCCATCGCCAAATCACTGGCCGAAGCCGGGGCTGGCGTCTCCGTCGGCACGTGGCCACCCGCCCTCAACATCTTCCAGAACCTGATGGAGCGCGGGAAGATGGACGAGTCGCGAAAGTTATCCAGCGGACAGCTTCTCCAGTTCGAGAAGATTTATCCTCTCGATGCCTCCTTCGACACGCTTGCCGACGCGCCGGAGGATATCCGTTCCAACAAGCGCTACAAGGACACCGGCGATTTCAGCATCAGCGGAATGGTAAGTCGTATTGAAAGTGATTTCGGACCGGACTCGTTGGACATTGTGATTCACTCCCTCGCCAACGGTCCGGAAGTGAAGAAGCCGCTCCTCGAGACAAGCCGCTCCGGTTATCTCACCGCCATAAGCGTCAGCGCCTATTCGCTGATCTCAATGGTTTCCCGTCTCGCCCCGCTCATGCGGAAGGGCGGGTCGTTTCTTTCGCTTACGTACATGGCGAGCGAGCGAGTGATTCCGGGTTACGGCGGTGGCATGTCGTCGGCGAAGGCGGCCCTGGAGAGCGACACTCGTGTGCTGGCATTTGAAGCTGGCCGCAAGTACGGGCTTCGGATAAATGCCATCTCGGCGGGGCCGTTGGCATCACGGGCGGCGAGCGCGATCGGTATCATCGAGAAAATGGTCGAGTATTGTGCTGGTAATTCGCCGCTTACCGAACCCCTGCAGGCGGAAGAAGTTGGGAATGCCGCCGCCTTTCTCTCGAGCCCCCTCGCTACCGGCATCACCGGTACTGTCGTTTACGTCGACAAGGGCTATCACTCCATGGGGATGGCGCTACAGGATTGAATCCCTCGGCCCTGAGCTTACCGCGTCTTCTTTGCCGCAGCAGCAGCTCTGTCCTGTTCGATCCGTCGTTTGATGACCTCGAGCCGTTCCCGGGGAATACGGCCCGAGAGCGTCAGCGTGTTGCCGCTATTTGGGTCTCGCCAAGTGATCATCGTCACCTCGTTCGCGACATCCGTACGCAGGACCGGTGTAGCCGCCGACTGAGTGGCTACTCTCTTCATTTCTTTTGCCGAACGCTGTGAGTCTGCTGCGCTGGCAATGACAGTGTCCGCACGCGCGGTGGGCGCTGCTACTCCTGATTTTGCCACCGATCGACGTGCCATGGGCTCGACCGCACCAGCGGCCGTAACAACCGAAGACTGCAATTGAACTTCCGCAGGCTCGGTGAGAGTAACCGTGTCACCTGGTGCAACTTCGTACAAAGTCACCCTTGCACCGATCATGTTCGGAGTGCCGACAACTTTGAGGGGTGGTTGATCCCTCGCGCCGTCATAAGTGCTGGGTCCTCTCAGGATTATTGGCGGGGCAAACGACTGCGATGCTGGCGGGGACGTCGCCGCAACTTGTGGCGGCGCTACATTGTCGCTGGCTACCGCGCCAGCTATTCCTTCGCGTAACTCCTGGTCCCGAGCGGGAGCGCTGGATTGTGCAGTGTTCCTCGCCGCTTTGCCGGAGAAGGTCGGCCGCGAGGGTGTCGCGCTCGGTGTCGACGCAGTAGGCGGAGCTATCGTCTGCACTTTGCTCGTCGCAGCCTTTTCCGACGATGGCGCGATTTGGGCCTCAGTGGTTGGCGTGATTGCAGAGGCGCGAGCGCTATCGGTCGCAACCGACGATGCTGCAGATGTCGTGAATTCGGTGTTTCTGACTACTACCAGGCTGCCCACTGCGACAACGAGCACCGCTGCCGCCGCGCGCCATACTGCTCGATTGTGCCATTTGACTACACGCGCTGCCGGTACGACACCGCGCGGGACGTGATCCAGTGCGGTGAGTATCCGAGAAGAGGCCGCGATGAAGCCTCGAGCCTCAGCGACAGCCGCGGCGCACTGTGGACATTCGGCGGCGTGTGCTTCTACCCGTGCGGCATCATCGGCGCTCAGCGCGCCGTCCAGCCATGAATGGATCGTTCCTTCGTCAAGATGCTGCATTGTGCTCTCTCTCTTCTCGACTCTTCTGCAATGCTTCGTAGCTCTCCACCAGCCGGCGGCGCGCGCGTGACAGCGTGGTTCCGACCGATCCGGGAGAGAGCTGCAACGCTTCGGCGATCTCGTTGTAATCCAACCCTTCCTCCCGCATGAGAAGCGCGAGCCTGTCCCTCTCGGCGAGAGCATCCACTGCCTTACGAGCCATCGCCGCTTCCTGCGCGCGCTCGAGCCTCGTTTCCTCGGGCTCGACTATTGAATCCCGTTCTTCTTCTGCCAGCAGTGCCAGATGCTTTCGACGTCTCATGTCCTTCCTCGCTTCATCCCGCACGAGATTGGTCGCCACCGCGAAAAGCCACGCTCGCTCGTTCTGTATCGAAGTCTGTCTGAGAGCACGCACGAACGTCTCCTGAGCCACTTCCTCCGCCCAGTCGCGATCTCCCAGTCGCCGCGTCAGGTATCGCACCAACGCGTCGTTGTACGTTCGGAAGAGTCGCTCTACGTCCGTCACTCGCTTACCAGCGATCCCGTATCAAAGCCTTGTCGGCGTCCGCGAGATGTTCTTTCCCCGATGGAGCGAGCTCGATCGCCATGCTGCGGCCCGTCACTATGACACGCTCGCCAACCGAGAATGACTCGCGCAGTTCAGGCACCAGCTCGATCAGCTTGAAGTACGCATCAGAGAATGGCTTCACTCGCAGGACCATTCCCGAATTCTTGTAGCGAACGTCGGTCCACACGCTATCGCGCAATACGAAGGTCACGTTGCCGGCTCGGATCAGGTTGCCACCTCGACCAACCGCGGTATAGCCGCTCACGCCCGTCGCCGAGTCTGCCATCGAGATATTGGTCACCGAGCGTTGTGCAGCTGATTGCTTGGCAGCTTCGAATTGAACCGCGGGCGCCGATGCTGCACTCGTAGTTACAACACTATTGAGCTGCACTCCCCCGGCACCCATATCCCTCCGGCGGTTCATTCCAGGCTCGACCACAAGATAGGACGAGAACTCGGTCGGAATTCCAAAACGCTCTCCCAGATCGCGGATCTCGTCGTCGATCTCCTGCGAGCCACCATGCTTTCTCTTCTCCGCGCTCAGATATCCCACGCGTTGAGTCGCCCACAATCGAGCGACGAATGGATTCTCGCGCGCCCGGTCAGGAAAGTAGACGCGGGTGCTCCAGCTCACCGGACCGTTCGTCGTCTGTCCATCGAAGCGCACGAACGCGTCGCCACTCCCATTGTAGCGGGCGAGAATCACCAGATCCTCGCCGGCAAATATGTCCGCCGGCGCTGCGGGGTGCATCTTGAGAAGGCGCACTCCATCGCCGTGAACGCGGACGTCCGTCACGAGTGGGCTCGTGAGTCGGCTCGCCACAATCCCAACCGCGCGCTCGACCGACTCCTCCGGCCGCACAAAGCTGGCTGTGCCTCGACCTTCGAGCGCCAGCTGCTCGATCAGCGATATGTTGAGATCAGCGCCCACGCCGAACGTGAAGAGGCGTCGTGATCCTCGCTG
>JALYZH010000028.1 GCA_030948945.1 Gemmatimonadota bacterium
CCTCGCCTCGCCGTTCGGTTACACCTATTCGATCGCAGAACTCGAGAAACGGGATGAGATATTTCCTGGAGAATCCGAGGACATCTCTAAGCTGGGCAGGCACATAGACACGGCCTGGCGCCATCTCTCCTCTCAATTTCGCAATCAACCCGTCAACAGCACTCCGGTCGTAGTAGCGGTCGGTCTCCACCTGGACAATCTGCCCCTGCCGCTCCAGAAAATGGAGCAATGCAGGCACCGAGCTGCCGTAGCGCGCAACGAGCTCGTTCACGCCGGGCGGCTCCCGGCCTGCAGCGCAAATATCATGCGCCAGGTGGTTGCCGGCGTTCGTGTCGCTCAGGCTCGGCGATGGCATCCACCCTTTGCGGCGGAGAACAGGGCCACTCGCCTCGATTTCTTCCTTTTGCTCCATCTCGCGGATCGCGATGTCCGCCAGCTCCTGGCTCACGCGCAATCCTTCCGTCAGAGTCCTGGTTGGAACTCCGGTACTGAGGGGAGACTTGATCTCATACTCGGCGATGATGCGCTGCACTGTCGCCATTACCTGTTCGACAGCTTCGGCGGAGAAAAGGTTGTGCGCACTGAGGTAGCCATTCGCGCTCTCGATGAGCTTGGATACGTCTCCCGGTGCGCACCCAAGACGGACCGGAATGTCGCGAAGCAAGACGCCGCGGGTCGATTCGGCAACCAGAAGAAATCGCAGACGGGCGGCGGGATTGATGGAAAGCTCTACCAGCTCATCGCGAGTCGGCCGTGGCAAAGCTCGTCGACGCGCATAGGGATCTACCACTACGCCACCCCCAATGGTCCGGAGAGGCGCAGGAAGCCTGACGACGAATCGGTCGCCACCACGAAGAGCCATTGGCGCGTCGGTCGTGATGCGAACCAGGACCGGTGAGCCCGCGCCACCGGAGCCCGCAACAAAAACGATCCTGGCGTCAACTTCGCTAGCACCCGAGTGCAGTCGCAATTCACTACGCGGCGAGAGGCGATCATTCAATTCAGCGGTGACCGTGAAGACAGCCTCGAACATGGAGCTCGGCCGCCACCATTCGTCGGTAACCAGTACGCTTCCTCGAGGAACGTCCCCTACGTCGAGACCAGCCAGCGCTATCGCCGCGCGGCCTCCGGCCCGCGCCCAGTCGGACGAAGTTCCGTGCTGCTCGATCCTTCGTACTCGCGCGGTTTCCCCGTTTGGCAGGATTCGGACGCTGCCGTCCGCGACCAATTCGCCACTCCACACTGTCCCAGTAACGACGGTCCCCGTGCCCTTGATTGAAAACGCGCGATCCACCGGCAGTCGGAAGAGATCGTTCGCTATGCGGGATGGTGCGCTCTTGAGCGCCTCGGACAAAGCCAGGCGCAACTCTCCCAAGCCTTCGCCAGTCCGACTCGAGCATGGAACCACCAACGGTGGGAGACGCTCCGAAGCCTCGAACAGCGATTCCACATCGTTTCGAACGAGAGCCAGCCACTCCGCATCGACGAGGTCGGATTTCGTGAGCGCGACGACGATGCGCGGAATCTTCAGTAGCTCGAGGATCAGCAGATGCTCGCGCGTTTGCGGCATCACTCCTTCATCAGCGGCAACGACAAGCAGGCCGACATCGATGCCACTCGCGCCGACGAGCATGCTACGCACGAAGTCCTCGTGGCCCGGCACATCGACTATGCCAACTGTGCCGATTCCGTCGAGCAATAGCGGTGCGAAGCCGAGGTCGATCGTTATGCCGCGACGCTTCTCTTCGGGTAGCCGGTCGGTGTCGACACCGGTCAGCGCACGCACGAGCGCTGTTTTTCCATGATCGATGTGCCCCGCCGTTCCAACTATCACGCCGCGGTCCAGCGCTCGTGCTCCCACACCGCGAATGCGCGCAACGGACGGTCGTCGCTCAGGTGGGCTCCGAGAAATTCGCGCAGCAACCGCTGGTGGGAGCGCGCCTCCACTTCGGTGATGTGAGAGAGCGCAACTCCCTCGAGCCAACTCCGGATTGCCGCGCGAGCGCTTGCCGGAAGCTTTCTCCCGCCGGGCGCGAGCACGCTGCACGATGGGCAAACGACTCCGCCGGACGCGTGGGAGAAAGTGGCATCATCAGTGTCGCGCTGTGGCGCGTGACAGAGGGCGCAACTCGAGAGCTCGGGTGTGAATCCCAGCACGGACACAATTCGCCAGCACCCGGCCAGTCCGTCCTCGATCGTGCTTTCGGGCGAGGATCGGGCTATCCGGTCGAGCACGTCCACGACGGTATCGTAGAGAATAGGGCTCGCTTCCTCACCCGCGAAGCGGAGAGCGAGCTCCGCAACGGTCGAGGCGGCGGTGAAGCGACCGATGTCGTGCGCGAGCTCGCTTCTGGAACGCGCCACCTCGAACGACCCGAGGTTGTGAAGCTCGCGATTCGGCTTGACGTAGATCTGGGCCGTCCCCTCAGCGAAAAGATCTAGCGCTGACCCATACCGACCCCGAGACTTTCGCGCTCCTCTCGCCAGCACCGATTGCACGCCCGCTTCGCGCGTCAGGAGCCGAATGATTCGTGAGCTCTCGAGATAATCGAAGGCGTGCAGGACTATCGCTTCCGTGACGCTGAGAGTCATTCCAAGAATCTAATGGTCGATCCGAGTTGGCAGCCCGCTAAATTGCTGGTGAGATCCTAAAAGACGGATAGCACACGTGCTCCGACGAGAATCGTTCGTCCGGGCGTCGCAAAGTTGAGCACATCCTCGTACCGCTTGTTCAGTGCGTTTTCCACCCGCGCGTTCAAAGTGAGGTTCGCACCCACACCCGTTAAGATCGGAAGTTCCGTCGAAACGTCTAGCTTTGCATAGGCTGGGAGAGTGACCCGAGGTGATGGAAACCGGGAAAAGTCCGTGTCCGCCCTCTTCCCGACGAAATTCAGAGCGACCCCAAGACTCGCGCTCGCAGGCCGCGCGTACCCAATCACAATGCTTCCGGAATGGCTCGGGCGTCGGATGAGCGCGTCACCAACGTTGGCGCCCCCCTGATACCCTGTCGGCACCTCGGTAACACGTGGATTGACGATCGTGTAGCTCGCGCTGCCGCGCCAATTGTTGAACGGGATGAGCGAGAACTCTCCTTCGTACCCATTAGAAGTTGCAGCCGTGAGGTTCGCGTAGCTTCCCTTGAAATTCGGCGGGCCGCCGCTCACGTATTGGATGAGATCGGAGAACCGTTGCGTGAAGTAGCCGGCGCTGAAACGAATCCGCTCTTCCCACCCGGCAGCCGCAAGTCCGATTTCCGCCGATCGAATTCTTTCTGGCCGGAGTGAGGGGCTCCCGACGGTATAAAGCGTCGGGCGTAGCTGGTTGAATGCTGGAGCGTTGAAAGCAGTGCTGAGGGACGCTCGAAATTTCAGAGCGCCAAGAACTCCGGCACTGGCGCCGATCCGATATGTCCCGAAACGGTGGTAGTCGGAGTTTTCGTCCACTCTTCCACTGAGTGTGTAGGAGAAGCTATCGGTCGGATTGCCGAGCAGCTCCGAGTAGTACGCCAGGTTGTGACGCGTGGCGTCGAACGAGTCGGTCTGCGTGGTTGCGCCCCCGACCGGGCCGGATCCACTTGTGCTTGTCTCGTGTTCTCGCTCGTAGCTCGCTCCAACCGTAACCGTCGAGTTTGCCGGCATGAAAAGACTCAGCCTGGCTTCCGCGTTTCGGCGGTACCCGCGCGACTTGAAAGCGGAGTGCTGCGGCGATGTGCCGCCAAACGGCGTGGCGATGTCTTCCGTGAGATCCGACACCTCGTTCGTGCCTGCGAGAACTCGCGCCTGCCCGAGTGCGCCCAGTGCTCGTCCCGCGTCGAGGCCGACCGTAAGTCGGTGCTGCGTACGATAGGAATTGGTGTCGACGGGCTGGCCAGCAAAGTCGGTGGGATAGTGGAACTCCGCCGCGGTGTAGCGCGCCGAGAGTCTGGCATCGCCATCGATGGTGTTACCCAGGCTCAGTGCGCTGCTGAGAGTCTCATTGCTGTATTGATTGTTGAATGGAAGAATCCCGTCGGTGGAGTGGTGCGCGGCTCCGACGGAGTACCGGCCGACCGGGTCACTCCCCGAGGCTTCGGCGTCGACATCGAAAGACTTGTACGTCCCGGCCCGACCGCCGACGGATGCGCGCAACTGGTCAGACCCCTTTCGCGTAAAGATTTGCACGATGCCCGAGACTGCGTCCGCACCGTACAGCACGCTCGCCGGGCCACGGACGATCTCGATGCGCTCGATGTTATCGGTCGTCAGGTGACTGAAATCGAAGAAGCCTCCGGAGGAGTTAACCGGCACTCCGTCGATGAGCACCTTTGTGTAACGGCTCTCGCCGCCGCGCATAAAGAGTGATGTCACTGCTCCATATGACCCGTTCTGAACCAGCATCGCTCCTGGCACTTCACGCAGTGCGTCGGTGACTCTCGTCACTCCGCGCGCACGAAGATCTTCGCCAGAGAGTACAGTTACCGCCTGGGTGAGCGTGCTCGCCGGGCGGGGCACTTTCGACGCTGAGACTACCACTGTTTCCAGATGCGTAGTGTCCTTGTCCTGCGCCAACGCGAACTTTGGCGGGATCGCTGCGAGCACGAGTAGAGCGAGAGCGAAGGGTCTGTGATTCATGATCAGGTCGGTGAAGGATTGATTCTGAAGGGGCGACGCAATGGGACTAGCGAGGGCGCGCCGATCGCAGGATCGTGGGTGATCACGACTGGCCATCCATATATCGATTCGAGGAGGTCTGCCTTCATCACCTCGGAGGGCGCACCGCTGATGGCAATTCGCCCCTCATTGAGAAGCACGATCATGTCGGCAAACCGCGCGACGAGATTCAGCTGATGACTGACCAGCAGCACTGCCAGTCCGGACCGCGCGAGAGAGGAGAGCAGCTCAAAGATTGCCATCTCGTGCGCCACGTCGAGAAAGGTCGTCGGCTCGTCGAGAACCAGCGCCGGTGCTTTCTGTGCGAGGGCGCGGGCAATGCGCACACGCTGCCATTCTCCGCCTGACAGTGCATCGGTATCACGATCCGCGAGCTCAGCTACTCCTGCCTGGTCCAACGCATCACTGACTGCGGCGTCGTCAGCTTTCGTCGCCGTGCGCCACAGCCCGAGATGTGGATAGCGTCCGAGCGCAACGTATGCTCCCACCTGAATGGGGAACGCAGCCTCTTCGCGCTGCGGAACCACGGCGACGCGGAGTGCAAGCTCGGTGAGGGACAGCCCTCGGACATCGCTGCTGCCCACCGCAACCGATCCGCTCAGTACGTCCGCTCGGCCGAGCAGCGCCCGCACGATGGAGCTTTTGCCAGAGCCATTCGGTCCAGCCAGGGCTGTAAGCATTCCCGGCGCTGCAATGAAGCTCACGCGGTCCACTGCGTTTTTTGCCGAGCCAGGATACGACACGACGAGATCGGAGAATGTGATCACGGTGCGCGTCTCAGCTGCACAAGGAAAAAAGGAACGCCGAGAAGTGCGGTGATGGCTCCCAGCGGTAGCTCGATCGGTGCCGCGACTGTCCGAGCGGCGAGGTCGGCGGCGACGACGAGAGTCGCACCAATCAGCCCGGATGCAACCACTAGCGGGCGATGTGCGCGAAGACCCATGCGCCGCGCGATGTGAGGGACTACGAGCCCGACGAATCCGATGAGTCCAGCCGCGGCTACAGTCGCCGCCGCCAACAGCGCCGCGATCAGGAACACCCTTCGTCCGGATTGTTCGGCGTTGATCCCGAGCGATGCGGCGGTCTCCTCGCCGAGAGACAAGACATCGATCTCACGAGCCCAATAGACGAGCGCACCACCCGCACCGAGGATGCTCGCTGCGAGCCAAGCCACCCGCTGCCAGTTCGCATCAGCCGCGGAGCCCATCATCCAGAAGAGCGCGCCACGCACTGTGTTGGGTTCAGCGCTTGCCAAAGCCACCATGATTGTCGCGTTTGCGAAAGCGCCGACAATCACCCCCGCGATCAGCAGCGTCCGAAGATCGGCTCTCGCTCCGCGAGTCCCAACGCGACTCACTGCCAGAGCGACCAGAACGGCGACGACAGCGCCGGCGAAAGCGGCCAGCGTCACCAAAGCGTCTCCGGTCAGCCCTAGCGCAAATGCTATCACCGCTCCCACCGCTGCCCCACCGGACACGCCGAGCAGGTACGGCTCGGCGAGCGGATTGCGCAGCGACCCCTGGAGAGCCGCACCGCTGGCACCCAGACCGGCGCCGACCAGCGCACCAAGCACCACGCGCGGCAGTCTCAAATCGCGAACGATGGCGACAGCAGTGGGATCACCGATACCACGAAGTGCGGCGAACACTGCCGCGAGCGAGACCGAAACTGCACCGCGAGCGACGGCGATTGCCGCAATCGCTAGCAGCGCCGCGACTAGCAACACCCAATACCCATCCCTGAAGCGGTTCAACGCAACGCCCCGGGGTGGAGGAGATTTGCGAGAGACACAGCGGCTTCTCCGAGCCTGACCGAGGGCCGCGCAACCAGGAGCGTGTCGACCACAAAGATCTTTTTCTCGCGAGCGGCGCGAACTATTCGCCAGCGTCCATCCGACTCGATCTGGGACCGTCCAACCGGCCCCGCCAGAATGAAGTCCGGATTTCTGCGCGCTATATCTTCGAGCGAAATCTCCCCAGACGGCCCGCGAATGTCGGCGTACACGTTTCTTCCGCCGGCAATATCAACCAGCTCGTTCATGAAGCTGCCTGAGCCAATCGTGATTACGGGAGCGTCCCAGATGTGCCAGAACACGGTTGGTCGCGGCAGATTTGCCGTCGACGCTCGAACCCTGTCCAGGGTTCGATATACGGAATCGATGACCGTTTTGGCTCGAGTAGAATCGCGCAGCATGGAGCCCAACAACTGGACCGTGCGACGGAAATCGGAGATGTGATCGATCTTGAGGGACAATGTGTTCACTCCCGCCGCGCGCAATCTCTCCGCCGCGGGACGATTGTCCTGGCTGGCGTAGAGGAGGACGAGATCGGGGTGCGAAGCGAGCACCGCCTCGACATTCGGGCGAATCCCGTCTCCCAACGCCGGAATCAGCTTCGCCGAATCGGGCCAAAGGTCGTACTTCGTGCGGCCCACGAGATGCGAGCCGGCGCCGAGCGTAAATACGATCTCGGTTGTCGCCGGGTTCAGTGATACGATTCGCGTCGGGCGGTTGCCGATCCGTACCGGATCACCGAAATCATCGGTCGTCACGTGAGACTGCGTGCGTGAATCGGTGCACGCTGAGAGGGCGAGTGCTAACGCGATCCAGGTTGGACGGCTATGAAAAAACAAAACGGACACTCCTCCCAGAGGAATGCCCGCAACGAGCACGCGTCAAAGACGCCTGACCGCCACCAGCACCTCCCCCGAGGTTCTGCGAAAGTGGCGCGGACGAAAGTCGTCTCCTGGCTCC
>JALYZH010000045.1 GCA_030948945.1 Gemmatimonadota bacterium
CGTTCCACCTCATCATGGTCCCGGCGCTCTACCGCGCGCCTTCAACAGAGGGACGATTGGAGGGGACAAATGGCTCGAAAGCCTGGTCGGCTTTTGCGTTAGATCAATCGGGACGGCGGGATTTGAATCCGCGACCCCCTGAACCCCATTCAATCTCAGGGGACACACAAATAATACTTAAAGTCGTGTTTCATAGGGGAAACGGGCGTCGGTGTCCGATTCTCGGTTGATTTAGGTCGTACTTCGTAGTGAGAAACTCGACCGAAACTCGACCAACGGTTGAGCTATGTGACCGCGAGTTGATTCGCTCTTTGCGACGTGATAAATCCCCGCAGCGTGATACATCGCATTCCTTGCAGCCTTTTCGCGCAGTTCCAACGCTTATTTATCTACAGCGTTTAAGGAGGAGTGGGATGAGGTAGCTCAATCGCCCGGCAAAGCATCTGGTTGGGGATACGCTGCATGCCTTGCAGGAGTCAAGATTCGTTTGCGGTATAATTGGCGTTAGGTAGCTCTCCAAAGGTTCCTCGAAAGGTGAGTGCAACGTGACGACGTTGGACGCGTATGACGCGATCGGCCGCTTGTATTCGACGCGACGCCAGCCCGATCCGCGGCTGGCCGCGCGAGTTCACGCGTTGATCGGCGGCGATAGCACAGTCCTTAACGTCGGTGCCGGAACGGGTTCATACGAACCTGTTCGAAGCGGAGTTGTCGCTGTCGAGCCGTCCACTGTAATGCTTAGTCAGCGCCCACCTTCGGCCGCGCCGGCAGTGCGAGCGGTTGCCGAGGCGCTGCCCTTTCAGGACCAAGCATTCGATGTCGTACTCGCCATCCTCACGGTGCACCATTGGAACGACCAGAGACGGGGGCTCGAGGAATGCGCCCGTGTTGCACAAGACCGCGTCGTCATTCTCACGTGGGATCCCGGCGCGGACGGGTTCTGGTTGGTTCGGGACTACTTCCCAGAGATTCTTGCGATCGATCGGCGGATTTTCCCCTCGATGGAATTGTTGAGCGCCGTGTTTGGGCCAATCGATGTGCAGCCCTTGCCAATTCCAGGCGACTGCGTGGACGGATTCCTCGGGGCGTATTGGCTACGCCCGGAGGCCTATCTTGACGAAGACGTTCGTGCAGGAATTTCCACATTCGGTCGTTTGGCGAGCATCGATCCCGAGCTTGGACGCCTGGAGCGCGATCTGGCGTCGGGCAACTGGGAACGGCGCAATGCCGAATTGCGCCACCGCTCAGACCTCGACGTGGGTTACCGTTTAGTCATCGCCGAGCGCCGCTGGAACTCGCCTCAGTGCACTTGAACGTGAACTGAGCACGCGACCTGCAGCCTAACACGCGTGACTTGAAATCGTATCCCTGACGTAATCGCGTGGTTCTGAGTCGTGCGACTAGCGGGAGTACATCACCGGAGGAGCTGATTCCGTGCGGCAGATAGTTCTCGCTACCGCGTTGGTCTTTATCTGCGCTTGCAATCGCAAAGCGCCATATGTCGAACCTCCGCCGAGGTGGCGCTGGGCCAACGTCGGCAAAGAATGCACTCAGAATTCTCCGGTGACAGAGATCCCTTTGAGTGCTCGCGATTCTCTTGGAGATCCGTTTGGCAATCCTGGCAAGCACAACAATCCGTGGGAGAAACGCGCCGAAATCTCGCGGCAAATCCCAGGTGGCTGGGGCGGGGTCACGCGCAAAGAGAACGGCTTCGGCACCCGGCTCCTTTTCGTTGACACTACGCAACGAGTTCGCGCGCTCGTGGCTCTCGCGGCCGCTGGCTCCCCTTTTTCTTCCGACACGCCGGTAAGCAGGGGGCGATGGACATATGCGCAGATCTACGATTGGTTTCGCTATATCCACACTCACCTGCGCTACGTTGCAGTCACCGGATGGACTCTTGACGAGGCCAATAATCGAATCTTCTACATGGTCGAGGATGAAGCTGCGGCTCGTGAGTTCGATCGACAGCTCGCGGGGATGAACGTCCCGTGTTTCCTCGTGGCTAGAGAAGTATCTGGGCCGGTCCGCCTACAGTGAGTAGCACCCCGGCTTTCCACCTCCAATTCAGAAACGCTGCCCGGCTCAAGCCATTCGCGGTAGCTAATCGACTCCTGCACCCGCGCGAAGTTATTGAGCTCCGACTCCTAGCTGGTCCGTTGATGTCGATCGCTAAGAGGCTCTTCCCATCTGCTCCCTTGTTTCGCGTCTAGCGGGCGATCGGAACTCCTGCTCCAAGAGCAGGCGGCATCTCGTTCACAATCGATCATGCTCAGATGCTTCGAGCTAAGCAGGACGTTCTCGCCTGGTCAGGTCTCTCGCACGTACCTTAACTTCCCGCTATGAAACACTCGTAGCGGGGCGGCTTCGCCGCAATTGTGATGAATGCTTCGGCTGAACAAAGACCTTGTGTAGGCAGCCCCATTATATACCGACGTTTTCTCAGTCAATTCTCAGGTTTGCAGTGATCGCCAACGGATGTCGGAATTGTGCCCGCCTCGTACGTGCGACCCGTACTCTTGCGCGAATGACGGTGTGCATCGCTCTATTCATCGGCGCACAAAACTGCGGGATGCCGACTCGCAATGGCGCTGAAGGAGAAGGGCGAGTACGGCTTGACTCTCTCCAGTCGCTCGGCCTTGGCGTGCGCAAGCGTTTTGTGGTTTACCTCCCGCCCTCGTATAACAAGGAG
>JALYZH010000053.1 GCA_030948945.1 Gemmatimonadota bacterium
GTGCCCCCGCCCGACGCGACTGCAAACGTCACGCTTATCCCGCTCACTGGATTGTTGTTGGCATCCTTCACGAGCACACTTGGAGCAACCCCGACGGCAGTGCCGGCTGTCGCTGACTGGTTATTACCAGCGTTGATCGAGAGGGCACCCGTGCCGGCTATGGCAACAGCGTTAAACGTCTCGGGGGAGCCGGTGAGGCCCTGCGATGCGGCGGCCACGCTTTGCGCGCCAGCAGTGGGACCGAGTATCCATTTCGTACTTGCGAGGCCGGTCGCACTCGTTGTCGATGAGCTCGGATTTATCGAGCCGCTGCCGGGCGTGACAGTCCACGTCACAGCGACGTTCGGTACCGGATTGTTATATTGGTCGGCCACCCGGACCCTCAGCGAATCGTTCGCTGCACTACCGGCAACGACCTGTTGCGCGTCGCCTGCCACCTTCGCCAAGGAGACTGGAACATCGGGTTTTGGCGTAGCGCGAAAGACGCCAAAGACGAGGGTCGCACCGGTGTTCGGATCTACAGCTCTAGCTTCTACGCGTTGGCTATCCGCCGCAGATGTCCCGAGCGTCCAGCGCTCTTTCGCCTCTCCGCCACTTGACGTAATGGCGGCTCCGGCGAAGACGCTGCCACCGCCAGACGTGACCTTAAAGTTCACGATCTGTCCAGCTACCGCTTGACCTCCCGCATCAACCACTCTCACTTGCAGTGGGTCCGGAAGTTCCTTCCCTACAACAAAGGCCTGGTCCTGGCCGCCTTGGATCAGAAGTGCCGCAGGCGGACCCGCTTTGAGGCCCGTCGGATTGTCGCCACCCGAACAACTCAAAAAGAGCGCGATGACGCAGACGTTTCCTACGGCGAGTACTTGTCTGCGAAGGAGACGACCTCCGAGCGATAAGAAGGCCCGATTATCTAGGAAGTCAGTTACACGGAAAGTGACGGCGGCCTGCATTTCGGTAAAATGCTACCCGCGCCACCAGTGTCAAGCAACAAAACAGCGCCATCCTCTAAGCCTAGAACGACTGTTAAACCGCCTACAGAAGAAGCTACCAAATCAAAAAGGTGTGTCCTTCGACTGTGCTCAGTGGCTGACCGGCTATCATTCCTATTACACCTACTGACCGTCGCTGAAATGTGCTCCTGATCGGGATAGCCGTCGCTCTAGTCGGCGCGCTGATTTGTGGAAGACAGACATGGGCGCGAAATTCTCTTACGCCTCCCCATTCCTCGTCGCCAATCCTGGAACGGATAGCCGTGTTTCTGAACGGGGGGCTGGCGATTCTTTGTCTTGTGGGGATACTCGTTGCGGTCGCACGCAGTCGACGCACCTCTCCGATATACTTCGCAGTATCCGTCGCGTCCCTATCGGTAATCGCTTCGCCCCTCTTTCTCTGGCGAGGCCCTTGGCGTGGGTTTGCTGAAGGTGCGGCGCTAGTGGCCTTGGGCGTCCTCATTATCGTGAGCGGCTTTTCGCTAGGACCCTACCTCGTGCCCTTTGCGCTTCTCATGATTCTGGGGGCAGTGCAGGGGGTCCGTGCGGCCCAACGCACCTGAGAGTTAGGCTGGCGGGGTTAGGCGAGTTCTGATGTCGCACGGATTTGCGCAAAATGCTTCGCCGCGACTCGTACGCCGCGCAATCTCGAAGGAGTGAAGAAAATTGTGAACCTTCGCACAACGGCCGCTCAGGTTTTCGCGCTCTGCATCGGTGGCGGATGCGTCGGGGCGTCTCAAGCCATTCCTCACGATGAGGGATTTGCTCGATCGCCATTCACTTTTAGCTTCCAGGCTGTACCGGCAATTGAACTTTCTCGACGGCGCATCGAAGCACGAAGCGCACCAAGAACAATCGACGTGCTTGGAAGTATAGGGATTGCTTGCGGGACGGAGTACGTCGATGCTCGGTTCGGTAGCATGAGCGGCAGTGCGTCGCCGAGGAGAGCCGATAGCTCGGTGTTAAGTACGATCTTCATCAATGTCGTCACGTTCAAGACAAGCGACATCTGCCTGAACAGCGGCGCCGATTTTCTATATCGCGCGATCGCCCGCGTGGGAAGTGCGGGAGTCTATCAGGTACGAGTCATTCATCAATATCAGACTAACGCACCCCAAGTGATGCTTGACACACTCGTGCGTGTACCGTAGCGCTCGCTTTCGCGGCAAGGATTAGTAGTTGTGCTCTTGGATATCCAACACGCTGAGCTCCCGAACTCGGCGCTTGGGGATCGCAAGAGCGCAGCACCCGCGCGTGTCTCGTATCTTTGGCCGTCCGAGCCACCGTCGTCGCCAGCTTCGCTGTCCTCTATGCGTTGGGAAACGCTCACGGACGGCAGGGCGTGGAGAACTTCTCAACTTCTTTATCGCTCCGTGAAAATAGTCGTGGCTCATCCGGCAATTGGCGCGCTCCACCTACCGTACGTTGCAGCTGACAGGCACTTTTCGGATGCGGCTATGCCGCAATGGTGCTGGAGTGCTTGCGGCCTGAACTAGAGCGTTAGGCAAAACCTCTCCATATGCGCGAAATCAACAGATCGTACGTGAGGGCACGAATCGGCGTGCCTGCGATCGTAGCCGTGACCGTGCTTGTGCTGGCCTCGTGTATCGGTGATGACCCAAGGCCTCCACAGCGGACGGCATCAACTTCCTCGGCCACGCCCGCACTCGGAGTCCATCGCCCCGATGAACTCGTCGCGGCAGCGAAGGAAGTCATTGCATTCCTTCGAGGTGGAGCACACTTCGATCGTATTCGCCTCGCTGACACGGTCACCCTGTATCTCAGCCCGGAAGGAGGCGGCACGCATGCCGAAGGTCACACGGGAGAAGCTTGCGGACCGCGCCAACTGGAAAGTCGCCTCCGAGCGGCAAGGGATGGTTTACTCGTTCGTTCCGCCCGATGGACTGACGAAGCTGACAACACGGGTCGGGCGCCATTTCAACTGCCTCGACTACCCGCTATCCTCGAGATTCGAGCAACTCGCGCGGTTCCCACATGTAGGCACGAAGCTCGAGTCCAACGGAGTGTCTAGCTGCCTACAATCTTGGAATCTGACCCTCATATTCGATCCGGAAAAGCGGCCACCCACGATCATCGCCGCCGTCTACGATCAATGGGAATGGTAAGGGGTGATCAACTGGAGGACGGAAGCGCGTACTGCGGAACATCGACTCAAGTACGCTGTTTTCGCCCCGTCAGGTATCTCGCGCATGCTGCCTAACGAATATTGCAGCTGTGAAGCACTCTTCGGATGCGGCTTCGCCGCAATTGTGATAACGTGCTTGCAGCTGAACTAAGGCGTTAGGTAGACCAGCCACCCCATCATGTTCGGATATTTTTCTCTATCGATTCTCGGCTTGGCGGTGAGCGCCAACGCATGTCGGAATGCAGCACCGGGCGCATCGCAACCTCCTCGTAGGCAGGTGCCCCGAGCTGATGCTGTCAACTCGCCTGTTACTCCGCCCCTACCCGACTCACCGTCGCGCGGTGTTCGCTATTTCATGTGCGGCGGAGACTTTTCACACCTACCAACGACGGACAGGGTTGTCGTGGACCTTCGTCTACGCTCGAAGAACGAAAATCGGATACCGACCGACGAGGATGTCCGCGCTGTAACTGCTCTCGGAGGAACTGTCTTGCATCGGTTTAACGTCGCTCTAATCCGAGTCGAAATTGATGCGGCGGCGTTACCGCGGATAGTGGGCGACAAAAGTATAGGGGATTATGCCCTAACCGTCCCGGATCTGCGTGTCTACGATGTCCCGGTTCAGATCTATTTTACGCGCGCGATAACCGAAGCCGATCGAGCGGCCCTCCGACGGGTCGGCGTATCAGATATTGGACAATTCCTTACCAGACCGATCCTCGGTGCCACTGCGCCAGACCGCGCGCTTCCGGAGATACAACGGATTCCAGGAGTTGAGTTCGCACGCGCGCAGGCTCTTTCTTGTGAGTCTGACTTCAAAATGCAGCCTAAGCAGGTACGCGCGCCTACCTAACGCTAACGTACGTTGCAGCCTGTTATGACCACCTCCAATGTCATGGCGTGATGAACCCGTACCGATTCGCTAACCCGCCTGAGAAACGATCGCACAGAACAGGTTTGTGTCACCAATAGCATCGCGCCTGCGCAGACCCGCGAGAGCGTCGTGCACTTATTCCGGCCTTGTACATGCAGCCCGTACCTTTGCGCGAATGGGGATGGGCATTGCTGTATTCATCGCTGTACAAAACTGCGGGGGGCCGACGCGCAGCGGTGCTGAAGGAGAAGGGCGAGTGCGGCTTGACTCCCTCCAGTCGCCCGCTCTTGGCGTACGCAAGCGTTTTGTGGTATACCTGCCGCCCTCCTATAACACGGCCTCCGCCCGCCGTTATCCGGTAGCCTACTACCTACACGGTGCTGGCGAGGGTGAATGGGCTTGGGTAAGGCACGGGCATATTGACGTAATCGCCGACTCCCTTGTTGCGGGTCAGGTTGCCGAATTGATCATCGTTATGCCCGACGGTGACGATGGGTACTACATCACATGGCCTGACTCGACGCGATACGCGTCCAACTTCGCCGCTTGCAGGCAAGCACATGCTTGGTGGTCAAGACTGTGGCGGGAGGAATCGCGAGATTACTGTGTTCCGCGTCCCCGCTACGATGACTACGTGACTCGAGATCTCGTGGCTCATGTGGACTCGGCATATCGAACGCTGCCGAACCGCGCACACAGAGGGATCGCCGGGGCCAGTATGGGCGGGTACGGAGCAGTCTACCTTTCACTTACGCATCCGGAGGTTTGGGGGGCCGCCGCAAGCCTTTCTGGGGTGCTTGCTCCGAAGCGTGCCGCCAAGGGGGCCGGCGTACCCAAGGCGACTGTGACCATGGGACAGCTCGAGAGCGCTTATGGCAGCCGCTGGCTGTACTGGCGTGTGCGATTTGGGGCGACAGTCGTCGACTGGTTGTTGCGCGACCCCTGCTCTCGTGCTGGCGATTTGAGCAGCCGAAACATGAAGCAGCTTCCCACTCTCAGCATCGACGTGGGCACATCAGATCCATTCTTGTTTCAAAACCGAACTTTCCACGAGTGCCTTATTCGGCTCCGCATCGCCCACAGTTATACGGAGGGAACGGGCACGCACGACTGGGACTACTGGCGAGGGCACGCAGGTAACAGTCTGCGCTGGCTCGCGGCGCAACTCGGCGATGGTGGAAGGGGAGGATGAAATAGCGACGCACATGCCCCGTTAGCGATGGCTCACGGGCATGCCAGCGTTCGCGGACAATCATCTCCACTGGTTGCCCGTGAATGTGGCAAGGCGGCCGAGATCCTGCACGACTGTCGACGACACGCTTAACGCGTTGCGCGACGGGCCAATCGTGAACGACCGTGCCTGGGCTACGAGCGGCTTCGTGTCGCCGGCGCGCCGAGGCAAAGTGCCGCACCGGCGAGCTCGATCCGGAGCGTGTCGCGCCAGCCTGGCCGCAGTGTGACATCGTACGTCATCGACTTGTGTGCGATCGCTCGGACGCGCACCTCGTAAGTTGCGGCAGGAATCGAGTCGCTCGCGTAGCGCTCCCGTACGATAGGGTCCGCGCGGAGACGGCCAAGCCATTGCCCTCGTAGGTCGTCTGCTCGCGTGAGTCGGTACTCAATGATCGCCTCGGTGACAGGCTCGGGGTCGACCGCACCGAGCCGCGCGAACCCGTCGGTCACGAAGGCCACCAAGGCCGCACGGGTCGACGAGAGTTGCACATCAACGAGCCTGCTGCCCTGTCGAAACTCGGCCGAGGTCCGGCCGTGCTCCGGCGTACAGCCCACCGTTGCTGGAGCGACCGCGTTCGGAAGTTGGGCCACGGATGCGGATGGCTGGCGAGCACCGCTTTGTGACGCGCCCATACAAGCGCAAAGCGCTACGCTGAGCACTGCGCATGCAAGGGGACGCAGCAGACTGAAGATGAGTAGGAGTAGGCTCGAAGAATACGCGGGATACACGGCCAGTGGGGTTGCGGCACTCAAGTTAGCGTTTCATCGACTATTGACTTCAGAAGTCGTGCCCCGAGCTCAAGCGGGGAGAGGAAATGAGGTCGTCACGCTGCGAGTGACCACGCCCTCGCGTTGGCGAGTACGCACCAGCTAGGTTCGAAGCGGCTCTGTCCTAGGCCACATGGGTAACCGTCGCCGATTCGGAGCGAATGTTTCGCGAGCAGGCATATCAGGATGCAGGGACGCCCCGGCAGCAGGCGGCGCGCGGCACTTTTGATCCCGAATATCTCGATTACACGATGGGAAAGCTGATGATCAGAAAGCTCCGTTCAGACTGGACCGCGACACGAGGCGGGCGCACTGCCTGGAAGGCGTCTCACGAGGCGTTCCTCGCTTACGGCGGCCCTCTCCCATTCCGCTCGTTCGGAGGGCAATGCTGGGGAGCTCGCAAAATCTATTCTGATACGCGAATGATTGACCGCTAACCTCACCTGATGCGCAGAGCTAGACCTCACGCTCATCGAGCGTGAGGTCCGAGTGGTCTCCTGCTCCAAGAGCAGGCGCCGGATAGTTTGCAATATGAAGGATCCTCTAACGGCCGCTATCGAGACCCGCTGCAGTCGCTATGACCCGGCTTGGATCTAGCTTCTGACCCCATCAGAGAAACCGTTGGCTCCGCTTTCTTTCAACTCAACCCGCGCCGCTAGGGTTCTCGAGTATAGACAAAAACTCCAATGCCCATTCCAACGCCTCCGTGACGTGGAACTTCATCGCCGCTAAGAAGTGTGCTACCGCCCTTGGATCGCGCTAGTGTAGTGCAAAGCCAGTGCTTCCCCGAGATGACGACCTCATTTGCGTCTTGTCTATACTCTCCGCTGTCAGCGATTGCCCTTACATATGCTGAACCGTGCCCGCTAAACCGATACCTCTTCATAGAGTGGTAGGAACCGTCGGCACGGAGGACCAGAGTCTGCGATAGAAGTTGGGTTGTCGTGCCTGCATTTTCTTCCATTATGTGTGGAAGTTGGCGGTCGGCAACGGTCTGAAGACTATACGACTCGTGAACTGTCGGGAGGGGGCCGGCAACGGTGTCGGTACGCCGCCCGTTGTGGAACGCATCGGGCGGATGGCACGCGGACCATCGTGCTTCGAGCGACTGGTCGGCTGCACGGTCGGCGGGTGGCTCCGCCACCCTCCGCGCCGAGCCACCGCGGCTGCTGGGTGAGTCGGCGACACTTGACGTCCGCGATCGACATGCGACAATCGCCAACGCGCAAATGAAAAGCCCGGTGGAAACCGACCTGTGCGGCAGCGTGAATTTCAACGGGGCAACTCGGTGGCTGATTGGTTACCGGAGCAATCCACCTCAATCATCGAACGGTCGGAGATGGTGTTTGCAATTTCGCCCGTCACGTAACCGATTTGCGAACTTGGCGGGGGATAGCGCGGGTGTAAGTAAGGCCGGTGCCACTATGGTTATAGACAGTCCACCGTGCGGAGGTCGACACCCCCCACACGTAACTGCGCCACGTTCCATCACCGCCCACGGGCATTTCCTCTCGGGTTTAAAGCGTCAGCCGTCTGATACCAATAGGTGCTTGCAGCGTGGTGCCGTTCAAACAGAGAAATGCACTCAGGAAGTACTGTGTAGCCGGAAGTGAGTCGCCGAGCACGTTCTTAACCTGTACACTGTCCTTAAGGACAAAACTCCGTGTCGGGGCAATGGCGTGCTCAAAGAGCCAGTCATTGCACACGCGATTCGTCGCATTCTCCCACGAGTCCTGATCCCGCCTCGCGGTGGCGCTAGGACCAGACGCAGGATACACGCGAAGCTTCACCCCACCGCAACCGCCCACGCCGATGATTCTGTCAGCTTTGCCATTATTCTGAATTGTTAGGGAAAGAACGATCGTAGAGACACCGTTTCCGGTTTCGATGATCCTTCCAGATGCGCTGTAGGCAAGCGCGGATCCCAAACCCGAGTTACCGAGATTTTCAAGAGTCGAATCACGCGGAGCCTCCTCCGACGGCTGCGATGCGACACAGGAAAGCCCGCAACTGAGCGTTCCGACCCTCAACAAAGCGCGCAGGCGCATTTTCAACATTACCTCTTCAATGTGGGTTTCAACATCGGGAGCGGCAAATGTACCAAGTGCTAAGATCTGTCGCGCTACGGCAGTGGCCACCACGGTTTGCTTTTGCTTGGTCGCATGGCGTGGTCCCTTGCACATTACCAAAGCACGATGCCGTTGCGATGTACGCCAATGGTTACCTGTAGCAAATGGTATTGTTGACGTGCTGCTCTTGGAACAGGGGAACTCACGCTCGTTGAGCGTTTGAGGTCGATGGCCTGAGGTAGAACCAATTGACCGCTGGTCCCCGCTTCCAAGACCATTAGAGCGGATGAACGCTGGCTAAGCGTCTCACTCTTGAAAAACGAGCGTCAGCGAGTCGCCGCGCACCACCAACTACTTTCGCGGCCCTTCAAACCGCCCGCCGCCTTGCAGCAAGGTCAGCTTGGTTCCGCGCGCGGCATCCATAGTGAAGATGAATCGCAGATTCGGGTCGAAGCCGACCCCAAAGGTGTCGTTCCCGAGGAAGAGAATCGGAATGGCGGGCTGCCCAGCGAGCTGCGCAGTGAGATGGTCGCCGTCTTCGGCGATCGTGAGGTCGCGCGGCCCGTTCGGCAACGCGAGCGCGTACACTCCCACGTAACACGAACGATTAGCCGGTGCGAGCGGGAGGACCTTTGGCGGCTGTTGGAGCGGGGCACCGAGCGCGGCCCGGGCGAGTTGCTTGACCAAATCATCCGAATGCGCCGAGCCCGAATTGGCGAGCACGGTGATCGAGAGCTCGGCCGACGGAATCCAGGCATTGCCGCTAGCAAAGCCGTTGATGCCGCCGCCGTGCGTGATTATTGGGCGGCCAGCGACCGTGTCGCGGCTAAGTCCGAATCCGTACCTGGGCAGGGCTGCGGCCCCCTCGGGCGTTGTCATAAGCGCGTACGAGGCGGCCGAGACGACGTGGCCCGTGTGGAGCGCGCGATTCCATTTCGCAAGGTCGCCAACGGTGGAGCACAACGCGCCCGCCGAATATGGTTGCGACATGGCGAGATACTGCGTGTTTGTCCATCCGGTCCCGGCAGCGTCATAGCCGCGCGCCCGGCGCGGCACAATCGGCGTCGGGAGGCATTCGCGGGTGTCTTCAAGACCCAGGGGCTTGGAGAATCGTTCGGTAATGTCATTCCCCCACGAGTGCCCGGTAATCTTCTCAATCAGCATTCCGAGTATCACGTAACCGGAGTTGTCGTACCTCCACTGGGTGCCAGGCGCGAACCACATCGGCATGTTCGCTGTCAATGCGACGAGCGTGTCGGGATTCATCTCCTCGCCCGATCGGCGTTGCCAGGCGGGGCCGATGTCCGTGTAGCTCGGGATACCAGACGTGTGATTGAGGAGCTGTCGCACTGTGACAACGCGCCATGGCTTCGGGAGCGTGGGGAGGTATGTGGCGATTGAGTCGTCGAGCCTCACCTTGCCCTGTTCGACGAGTTGCATTACCGCCGAGGACGTGAACTGCTTCGTCACCGAACCGATCCGATACACGGAGCGCGGGGTCGCGGCGACATCCTCTTCGAGGTCGGCCTTCCCCCACGCGCGCATCGTGATCGTGTCGCGTCCGCGAACGAGCGCGATCGCGACGCTCGGCGCGCCACGGTCCGCAATGAACGCTTGCGCGAGCGAATCGGTGACGCGCGCGACGGCAGCCACCGGCGGGAGCCCCTGAGCCCTAAGCGAAAACGGCAGGACGAAGACCGCAGCGCTCACGAATTGACGCATGGATTCCTCTGGCGCTTGTGTGTCGCGTTATTCCTTATGTCAATCTGGACTGCGGGCTTTTAACCCGCCACCTGCTGTACCGCATTCAGGTGCCCGGTATGCGTCGCCTCGGCGTGAGCGCGCCTGCTCCAGTAGCAGGAGACGCCCAAAGGCGACGGAGTGATCACACGCTCATCGAGCGTGAGGCGAATCTTTTTCCGGGAACTCGATACGTTGTTGATCTAAGAGCAGGAGGTCTAGACAATGCACAGTTGTCTCTCCGCGATGGAAAGCAGGCTCTCCTTAACTAGACTTCGAGCCGTTTTTCTCCAACGACCTCTCACGTGCGCCCATAATCACCAGCCACAGCATAGTGGCCAGCTCTCCTACCCTAAAAGGTGTGCCGAGTGTGAAAATCTTTTCCTCGTACGCTGGAAACAGAAAGTGGGCAGAGCTGAACGCCAGGTAGGCGAAGCAACCGGCCATCAGCCAAACGCCGAGGAACCGGGGCAGAAAGCGCGATCTGTACACCAGCAGGCCGAATGGAAGGAGCCACAATCCCCAAAAGATCGAGTTCGCCAGGTCGAGGTCGTGATGCAGGTTGAGGAACATCATGGCGAATGCATCGCGCTGCGGCTTGTCGAAGACTGACTGGAAATCGGCGCCGGTTGCGAACTGCAGGGCGGCCGCGTCGGTCACCGCGTTGACGAAGAAAAGGGGCGTGACCATCAAGCCGCCCAGGATCACCAGTAGAACAGCGAGTCCCTGATCAACTCCCTTAAGCAATCGATAAAGAGCCAACGGGACGAACAGCCAGACAACACCCCCGAGCAGCTCGCTGACGAAGCCCCAACGAAAGAGCGACTCGTGCGCCACGATATTGTTGACCGTCGCCGCCGGGTTCCCATCTACAATCAAGGCACTGGGAATGTAGAGGAGGCGGAGGTAGCCGACCGCTGAAGCGAGAATGTACAGGATTCCTGCCACTCTGGCCTTCTTGCTGAGCGACGTCATAAGTTTCTGCCATGAGAGTCTGGCGTCAAAGTACGTAAACCCCGCAAGAAAGTTGCACGTCTAGTTTGTTAACTTCGAATGGGGAACATGACCGGGCGACGGGATTCAAGAGTCTGCGACCGTAGAAGAATTGGCTACTTTTCCCAGCGTACAGATTACCAAAAACGTTGCGATTGTAACGGAAGCGGACCCTCGGCGCCAACTTCTCCGCGATGATGTTGCCGTAACCCTGATATACGATTTGGTCTTCAATCCCTAGAAGGGTCACCGGACGGAGGATACCTGAACCCTTGGGGAAGTAGAACTTTGTCGCTACTGATGGCCGATAGGTTCCTGTGAGAAGTCGCGTGCGGATGTCATCAAGCTCCTTATCAGCACCGAGCGCGAATGCCTGATAGATGTGTCGGAAGTACGTCCTATACCCCCGATCTGTCGAAGTCCGCACCCAGAGCCATGCACGCTGCAGATTGTCGCGCGCGGCTATTTGTCGTATTGTCGGGTTCGGCATGTACTTCCGGTGATTGGATTGTCGCCAAATCGGGCCTCCCACCGCACTTTTCGCAATGTCGTTTTTCTATCATTGCGACGCATATCCCTGTAACGGCCCGAACAGCGGTGGGAATCGGCGAGGCCTTGTGATAAGCGCCGGCTTGGTCACAACATGGCGGCAAACCCTTGAGGCTCTCAAAATCCCCTGGCCTCGAGCCTAGCAGATTCGAGTCTAATTCGATTTCTGTGCGGAATACAGAACCCTATCCCGGGAATTTTAGGGACATGTCCGGGAGTAGGCTCAGGGAGTGCTTTCCTCAAAAACAAAACGGTCAGACAACCGATCACGAGCTATGCGAAGGGCTCCTGTTCCAATAACAGGCGCCCCACCGAAATAGCCCTCAAAGGACACGGCTGCGCGTTAGAACGGGCGATAATTCCCAAACTCAATCGCTAGCTTTGGAAACTATGGCAAATGTACCTCGGCTCCCAGCTGGCGACGGGCACACCGGTGCCAAGTTCGTTCCGCCCGAAAAGCATCGAGGTCTTCCCAGCTATTGGCGATACGTCATTCTTGCTACCCAACTGGCTGGGACAACGCTTCAGGCTCAGGTGATCGTCCAGACGACCCAACCGGCTGAGGTGACCGTTCGAACCCGCGTGGATAACGTTGCAATCAACGGTGTGATCGGCGCACTAACCGGGGTTGTTTGGGCAACCATACGCGATTCGCGAAGTTGGAAAGTGGCTGAGCAAGGCCTGGTCGGCGGAGTTCTCATGTCCGTTGGTAAGCAAACCGCTGCAAGCGCATTCAATGGCTCGGGGTTCCTCGGTCGGGAAGTCTCCGCAGCGGGAGTCTCACTCATCACCAGCGCCGGCGAACGAAGCAAGACCTTCACCTTTCCGGTTGGCCCGGTCAGTCTTGAATACGGCGAACACGACTACAACTGGCGACTCAGTGTCACCGATTTCCTCTTGACAATTGGGATGACCTTTTATCCAAGCACTCGCCTAGATGTCGGTAAATCGCTTTCCTCCGGTGCTCCCGTATTCAGAATTCGCCGCACCGACTTTGGCACGGTCGGTGACGTGGACTTGACCGCAGTTAAGTTAGCTGGCACGATCCTGCTCTCACGAAGCGCCTTTGACCCGCTCACTGGAAAAGCTAACGTCGTCTAGCATGAGAATGTGCACATCTGCAAGACGATTACTTCGAAGACGCGATTGCTCTTCCAACCGAGCGGGCGGTGATCCGGCATCTACCATTTGGCCGTCGGTTCCTGAAACACTTCGATCTCGGCGTGCTGCGCCCAGCGCTCGAAGGTCCAATATCGCGTTTGATCCCGTACCAATCGAGGCCGTGGGAACGCGAGGCGTATGGGCTCACCGCAAATCTAAAATATTACCAAAACCAACCCGCAGGATACTTATTCCGCGCAGGGAGAAAGCCAATGAACACGATTCACGAGCGGATATGCACCGCCGTTTGGACGCATTTTCGCGGGCGAGTACGTTCCCCCTTCCTGCACGGTTCAACCGCCCAAACCGCGAGGCCGAACTCAAAAAGCGCCGGCCGCGCATGCGCGCCGACCCTCGTTTGAGCGAGTCAACGCCGTCGACGTCTCAAAACACTCACAAAAGCTTGAAGGAACTTCGTTCTATCACTGACACCGTCACGTAAAAAGTGTGAGCCGCCACCACAAAACCTCGCGCCGTCACGCCCCGTCACGCAAGACTATTAGGCCAACTCATTCCGGGACTGACGAACGATCAATTGTGGGATCGCCAAAAATCGGTGCGAAACAAATCGGTGCGGCAATTGGTGTACGGAATTCAGCGCGAAAATTCAGCGCGGCAATTCAGCGTTGAAACCGCGCGCGGAAATTGGCGCGGAGGTGCGTCTCCCTAGATAAATCCGGCCGCCCAGCCCAGTAGCGCACCAGCTCCTTGACTTCCTCGGGCCCGGAGGTTTGCGTAAAGCAGCAGTCCGAAGTATGAAGCAAAAAATCGCCTCTCTCGTCCGTTTGGACATTGTACCAAAGCGCCGGAATCGCTTTCGATTTCTGGCGCTTTTTTTCTTTTTCTACTCCGGATCAGGAACCCTTTTCTGGAAGGTGCAGGATGAGACGCAAGAGCGTAGCGGAGCTTGAGGAGGAGCTGCAGCTGGAGCGCGATGACAACGCCCGGCTGTACATGAAGGTCAACAATCTCCGCGCGACGAGATCGACGATCCCGGCGATCCGGACGATTCGGCAGACTCTCCGCGAGTTCGGCGAAGAGACTACCCCATCGGCGAAATCGCCTTTCTTCGCCAACATTGCGTCTGGCGTCCAATACGAACGCACCGACGTTGAGGGCAACTGAGTGACAGACTCTACGCCTGCCGCGCTGGTCGTTCAGTGGCGCGAGTTGGCGGAAATACTACGCGCAGAGGGCTGTCCAGAAGTTGCAGCAGCCAGAGAACGCTGCGCCTCTGAGCTTGAGACCTCCTTGCACAAGCACGACAACGAAGCATTGTCTGTGAACCAAGCGGCGAGTGAGACTGGATACAGCGCCGAATACTTGCGCCGTCTTCTACGCGACACGCCAGCACTGAACGCTGGCCGAGCGGGAAAGCCGCTCATTCTGCGGCGCGATCTACCGCGCAAGCCGGCGGCTGCGCTTGTCGGTAGCGGACCCAAGTCGTATGATGTGAGTGCCGACGCCCAATCCCTTGTGAGCCGACAGGGGGCACACTGAGATGGCTCAGAGGATTGCTAGGCGTAATAGTTGGCACCGCACTAAAGCCGGTGCATGGACGTGCTCCATTGGAGATCGCGGAGTTCGCGTCCGGCTGTTTCAAAAACGAAGGGGCGGGACATTCCACCGGGCGGTCTGGATATCAGGTGCCGGTGAAGACCAGCGACCGCTGGGCACTACAGATCGCGAGGAGGCGCTACGTCTAGGACGGCTGTTACTGGCCGAACTGCTGAAGGGTGAAGTGCAAGCCTCACCGCGAACCCCGCTGACATTGGGGGAACTGTGGCGACGGTACTCGAGCGAGTGCGCCGAGTACCTGGACAATAAAGAGCGTACACGCGAGGACTCGGAAGCGAGATCGCGGGTTTTGCTCGGCTACTTCGGAGAAGACTTCCGAGTAGAAGACTTTAGCAGGGACCACCAGCGAGCATTTGAACGCGCTCGACAAGCTGGCAGGATAGTCACTACTAAAGGCGACCTGACAGATAAGACACGCGCACGGTCCGCGGAGTCAGACATGGCGCTGCTCCATGCGATGCTGCAATGGGCAACGACCGTGAGGCTCCCGGGCGGAGCGTTCCTACTCCAGCGGAATCCTTTGCAGGGAGTGAAGCGCATTCACGAGAAGAACAAGAAGCAACTCGTAGCAACTTGGGAGCGATATGAGGCCACAGTTGCGGCGATGCAGAAACTTCGCGCTGAGAGTGAATCAGACGAAGATCGTATTCGTTGGTCTCGGATGGAGTTCGCGCTGTTCCTTGCTGAACGCACAGGCAAGCGGCTCGGCTCAATTCGACAGCTTCGATGGGAAGACTTCGGGTCCGAGCGTCAGGTTGTCTATTGGCGCGCTGAAGCTGACAAGAAGGGTTACAAGTGGGAAGTGCCAATGCCCACAGACTTCTTTGAGGCGGTCAGAAGTTTTCAGCGGGAGATCGGCGCCGTAGGCGGATACGTCTTCTCAGCCGCAAACTCGCGTGACGGAATCACGGACCGTCACCTATTTGACAAATGGCTC
>JALYZH010000098.1 GCA_030948945.1 Gemmatimonadota bacterium
AAGTATTGGCGGCCTGGATCTCCTGAGTTACGACGTTGGAGAAATCCGAAGCCTGTCGCGCATCCTGCTGCGCTCCAGACAGCGTCTTGCTTACCTCGTCGGCCATACGCGTCATCGACACCCAGCCAACCGCTCCGGCGCTGATGAGGAGAAGGATCAGGAATGAGAACCCTACCGTCAGGACCTGACGAATCGTTTGGAAGCGATAAAGCGCTTTCATTTGGCCTCCGCGAGCGTCAACAGCCCGCTGTGTACGCGCAATACGCGAAATCGCATTCCTACGGGGTCACCCGAGTCCTCGAAGTAAGCGGGCCCGGTCAGCCCCTCGTACGCGTCGTCACGGGTGAGCGAGCGCAGGTAGTTGCGGATTCCTTTGCGATTGGGACCTCTTGCCTTGAGCGCCTGCGCGATCAGCTTCGTGGCGTCGTAGGCCAGGGCTGCGTGCGCGTCGGGCGTCGTGCCGAATTTCTTCTGGAATGCCGCGACGAATGCGCGGGCCGCCCGAGTAGGATCTTCCGGAGTGAAGGACATCCCGATGTAGGCCCCTTCTGAGGTGGCCGTGTCGGAAACGATACCCTGCCAGCCGTCGCCTCCGACGAAGATCGGGTTGAACCCCTGACGCTTCGCTTCCTGGAGGATCTTGAGTCCTGATGAAACGCGGCCAGCCACGAACACGATCTTCGGCTTTCGCGTCTTTAGATAGGCTATGTACGGCTCGGCCGAAGGAAAGTCGGCGTTGATCGGATCGAGACTCAACAGCTCGCCGTGGAATGAGCGGCGAAACGAGTCAGCCAATCCGCGACCATAGGTGTTGTTCTCGTAGAGCACGGCGGCGGTAGCTGGTACGGCACGGGTGGCGAACTTGTTCGCGAACGTGGCCAGCACAATCCCGTTGAGCGAGTCGCTCGAGATGATTCGGAACACCCAGGTCGAAATTCCGGTGAGGTCGGGCGACGTGGCGCTGGTGGCAACGGCGGGGAGCTCGCCGTCGTAGATGTGCGCTGCCGAGAGCATGCCCGACGAATTCACGTGTCCGATCACCGCTGCAATTTTGTGGTTTCTGACGAATTCCTGAGCTATTTTCGCGGCGACGGTTCCGTCGCCTTCGTCGTCGCGCGTGACCACCACGAACCCGTGACCGTTTATTCCGCCGGCCTTGTTGATCTCTTCAGCCGCCAGCTGCACGCCCTGGAGGTTCTGCAGTCCGTAGCCCTGCTTCCAGGGTCCGGCTGCCCCGACGACATACGGCTCTTTGATTCCACCGCAGCCGGCGAGCGCCAGCAATGCGAGTGATGATAAGGCTTTGGACAACAACTCCCCCTTGCCCCCTGTTCGGGGACTTCATGTCACTCGAAGGACGAGGCCAAAGCGCGTGCGGTCACGGAGCGTGGCACCCAATCTGCCCCTATGGCGCGCATAACAGGGGACATCGAGATGAAAGTGTTGGTCACGGGCGGCACCGGCGTGGTCGGGGAGGCCGCGGTAACCGAGATCCTTGCGAGCGGGCACACCGTACGCTTGCTCAGTCGAAACGCAGCAGAACACGTGAAACAGTGGCCGGCCGGAGTCGAGTCGTGGCCTGCCAGCATCGCCGACCAGAACGAGCTGCGCGGGTGCGCCGAGGGCTGCGACCTGGTCATGCATGTCGCAGGGATTGTCGAGGAAACGGGGGCGCTAACCTTCGAGAGCGTGAATGTCGAAGGAACCCGGGCGATCGTGCGTGAAGCCGAGCGTTGCAAGGTCGGCCGGTTCGTCTACGTGTCGTCACTCGGCGCGGAATCGGGCGATTCTCCGTATCACCGCTCGAAGCGCCGCGCTGAGGACATCGTTCGCAATTTTGGCGGTGGGTGGATCATTCTTCGCCCGGGAAACGTCTACGGCCCGGGCGACGAGGTAGTTTCGCTCCTTCTCACAATGGTGCGAACGCTTCCGGTGGTTCCGGTAATCGGCACCGGGGACGACAAGTTCCAGCCGATCTGGGTCGAAGATCTTGCAGTCGCGCTTTCCCAGTGCGTTCGTCGCACCGATCTGCACGGGCGCGTGCTGGAGCTCGCCGGGGAGGAGAAAACCTCTTTCAATGATCTGCTCGAAAGGATGAGCGAGATCACCGGCCGCTCTCCAGCGCGAATTCCCATTCCGCCTTTCCTGGCGTCGGCGGGCGCAACGATCGCCGGATTGCTCGGCGCGAAGATACCGATCAACGAGAGTCAGCTGATAATGTTAACCGAGGGCAACGTGATCGCGACCCCTGGTGCCAACGCTCTCGTCGGAGTCTTTCACATCACGCCGACGCCACTCGACAGCGGCCTGCGGAAGCTCGCTGACGGACTGCCGGAGCAGACGCCCGACAAAGGGGTCGGGATGCTGAAACGGAATCGCTTCTGGGTGGACATCGCCGGAGGCCAGCTAGTGCCCGAGGAATTGTTCGCTCGCTTCCGGCTGCGGTTTGGCGAGCTGACGCCGTTCCTGGACGTTCACGCCGAGCCCGGAACACCCGCGATTTTGGGCAAAGGGAACACTCTGACGATGGCGCTGCCGGTGCGGGGGAACGTGCAGGTGCGGGTCGAGCAGTTGATGGCAAACTCCGCGGTACTCGTTACCCTGACCGGCCACCCGCTCGCTGGTGCGATCCGATTCCTCGCCGAGCAGCGCGGCGACCTTATTCGCTTCGAGGTGCAGGCTTATGACCGGCCCGCAAACCTTGCTGACTGGCTCGTGATGCGCTCTGTCGGTGACGGCCTGCAGGCGCGAACTTGGGAGAGCCTGTTGCAAGCGATGGTAGGCGAGAGTGGGGGAGCGGCCGTGACTCCGCTGCAACACGAGGAAGCGTATCTCGACGAGGGGAAGGCCGAGCGCGTGGAAGAGTGGGTAAAGGAGCTGATCGTCGAAAGGAAGCGCGCCGAACATGCGAACGCGAAGCCGCGCTCCGATCGAAAGAAGTCGGGCACCGCCGATCCGCTCGAGACTGAAGCGATGCTTTAGCGAACATCGGAGACCTACCCAAATGAAGAAGCAATTCCTTTTCGTGGCATCACTAGCCGTCGTGGCCGCGGCGTGCGCTTCGCGGGGCCGCGCTGTCGCGCTGTCACCGGAGCAGGCGGCGCGTTGCTCTGATCTGTCCGACAGCGTAACCAAGTACGTGTCGACGGACGCGCTTCCACGGGCGCACGTGGTTGGCAATCCGCGGCTGCCCCGAGTTCCAGGAACACTCGGGCCCGGAGACAGCGTTTACGTGGAGTTCATCGTCCGGCCCGATGGAGTCGCGGATACGAGCACCGTCCAGATAGTGGGCGCGAGCGATCCCGAGTTTGTGCGAAACGCGTTGTCCTTTGCGTCGGAGAGCCGGTTCACGCCTGCCCAGGCGCAGGGCTGTCCCATGCCGAGCAAGTACAGCCTGGTGGTCAGGTCGAGGGGCAGGTAGCAGTCCTTTCGGCCGCCAGGCGGCTGGAGACACCCACAACCCAAGGCAGGCAAAACCCCCGGCCCGATCGAGCGTCATTTAAGTAGACCGCGATAGGTCCGTTCGGACGATCGCGTCAACGTCTACTCAAATCGCTGGACTCATGCACCTGCGGCCATTCCTTGTTGCTGCGGCATTCATAGTTGTCGGAACGCGGCTCGCTGCCCAGGAAGTTCTCGTCGAAGTCGTCGAGCTCTCCGATGGCAAGCCGATCGTGGGCGCCAATGTCTCGCTCACCGACGATCGCGGCGCCAACCTCCTGGGGAACTTCAGTGACCAGGGGGGGCATGCGGTCCTGCGGCCGCCGAGCTCGGGAGCGTACGTGGTGCACTCCGACAAAGTCGGATACGAGAGCTGGACTTCCGTGGTGCTGCACGTGGAGGGAACGCCGATTCGCGTGCGAGTGGGAATGTCCCCATTGCGCAGTCCCCCGACGATAATCGCGCGCAGCGAAACCGCATGTCAGCTCCTTGCGCCGCCGGGCACACCCGCTGGGGACCTGTGGGTCGAGATCAGAAAGGCGCTGACCGCCACCGCTCTTACGGAGGCGCAGGGATTGGTCCCGATCGACGTAGACCTGTACGAGCGCGCTCTCGATCGCAATCTCGGGGTCGTATCAGAGCGAACCGAGCAGCGCTCGCGCGTCACGAGACGTCCGGCGTTGGGAATAACCTGGGATCAAATCGATTCGAGCCGTCGCAGCGCGGTCACCGGTGGAGACATCTATCGTCCGCCCGAAACTGCGATGCTCGTGTCGGATCAGTTCGTGAAATCCCACTGCTTCGCCGCTATCCGCGGATATGGTCCCGAAACGGGCCTCATGGGCCTCGAATTCAAGCCGGTAAAAGTCAACTCGCTGCCCGAGCTCACTGGAATCCTGTGGCTCGACCCAAAAGCCAACGCCCTGCGCTTGCTCAACTTCGATTACGTCAACCTTCCGATTCCGCTGCGGGTAGCGAGGACGACCGGACGACTCGAGTTCCAGCAGCTCCCCGCCGGCCAGTGGATCGTTCCGCGCTGGTATATCAGGATGCCGCGCGTAGCGCAGATAACGTCGGCTGAGGCCGGATCGCCGGTTGTCCGCCGTGACACTCTGGTCGGATACCAGGAGGTAGGGGGGATGTCCCGTCCGGCTGGAACGGCAGCTCAAACGATCGCGAGAAACACGAGTGGACCGATTGCGCGAGGCGGTGCAGCTCCGGAATCGAGCGCTGACGATTCCTCGGAAGAGGCCGTCTCACCAAGCCACAATTCATCGATCACGGGCGTAGCCTTCGACAGCACCACCGCGACTCCGCTGGCGGGAGTACAAGTCTCGACTGGCGGCGGACGCTTCAAGGCGGCCACAGGCGCAGCCGGACATTATATGCTTGCGGTCGACGCTCCCCTCTCCGACACCATCGTCTTCGAGCATCCCCGGCTCCGGCTGTTCCGCATCGCTGAACGAAGGCAACGGATCTCGTTGCCGAGCGGCGCGCGCGGGCAGGCTTTCGTGATGATCCCGTCGTATGCGACGTTGCGCAGGAGGTTGTGCGGAAAGAGCGAGGCCGGCACCGACGCCCAGGGGATGGCGGCCGGTTACGTGAGAGAAGCTGGGGACAATCCTGTTGCGAACGCACACGTCTGGGCGACGTGGCAGATCGCGTGGGTGGAACAGAATGGACGACTGGTGTCGACGAACCAGCAGCGCACCGTGGAGATGGACACCGGCAGCGACGGTTCCTTTGTGTTGTGTGGATTCACTCGTGGCGCCCAGATCACCGCCAAAGTCGGTATGGCGGGACGGAGCACGTTGCAGGAGAAGCTCGTGCTGCCCCCCAACATGGTGCTCGAGCACGACTTCAGGCTCGGCGCCCGCTAGCCTAGTCTCCCGTCGGCATGATGCCGGCGCCTTCCACCATCAGGATCACGGTTTTTTCGGGTGCCCGCGTGCGGTGGATGACACCCTTGGGGACAACGAACCCCTGTTGCGGGTCCAGCTCGATCGTGCGGTCCTCGAGATCGATGAGAAACTTTCCGTCGACGACGTAGAAGAATTCGTCCAGGTCATCGTGCTTGTGCCAGTGATACTCGCCCTGCATGACGCCGAGCCGCACGACTGAATCGTTGACCTTGCACAAGGTCTGATTGTACCAGCGGTCGCGCACCGCGCCGACGAGCGCGGGAACATCGATCACCTCCAGTGGCCGATGCTTGATGTCGAGGTGCGTCGCGTAGGGGTACTCTTCTGATTGACCTAACATGCATAGTCCTTGATGCGGGCGTTAACTGATAACTGAACGGGTGCGAGTTGTCAGTAGCGTAGATGACAGTGGCCAGTTCACGACGCCCAGACTTCCCTCAGTAGTCTTAAGGCACAGGCGACCCGAGTTGTCGAGTGACACGCCGAGCGATTTCGGCGTCCGCCACGATCTGAGCAACATGTTCAATCTGCATCCGAATAACACGCTGCTGATCAAGGCGTCGTACTGGTTTAATCCGTAAACACGGATGCCTCGGATTTAAACAGAGATGCTTCGGATTTGAAACGACTGACAGGGATCGGGTTGTAATCCGGAGCATCCGCTTTCCATCCGAAGCATCCGTGTCTACTGGCGAACGTCTCTTTGGAGAATCCGAAAGTAAGCGGTCCACGGTCCAACCGCTTCGGTGTACTCCCTGGCCATCGTGCGCGTGATCTGAGCGATGTGCGAGACATCGTGCACCACCCACGTCGCGAGCAACTGGCGCATCGTCACCGCTCCGAGCTCGGGGTGCTCCCCGGTCAGCTCCAGATCCTTGTCCTTCAGGTTCCAGCCGCGGAGTGTAGCGACGCTTTCGGCGCGCAGGCGCTCGAACTCCTCCAGTCTATCGCGCAGCGGACGATCGGAGTCGAGCTCAGCGAACCGGTCAAATGGATCGAATCGGCGATAACTCTCCTGCTTCAAGATTATCCGCGCCCGCGGAATCCAGTCGGTGCGCTCGCCGTGTATCAGGTGCCCGACGATCTGGCTCGGGCTCCACGCATCAGGGCCTTCGCGGGCGCTTGTCCAGTTGGAAGGCGCCTCGTCGAGCAGCGCCTTGAGCACAGCGGGTGTGCGCTCCAGAACGGGGATAGCTTCTTCGAGCAGGAATTTCACCGCGCGTCCACCTGCGAATCGGTCATGGTCGTATCTCCTGTAGTAAAATCTATCGACTACTTTTCCCTGCATTGACTAGTCGCCCCGAGCCCGGTTGCAGCGGCGACGGGTCCCATTTTCAGGAGCTTTAATGACTGCTCGATCGTTCGTTCTCGCGGCCGTGCCCGCTTTCCTGGCGCTCGCAGTTTCCCGGTCCGATGCGCAGACGACACCTGCAGTGACTCAGTCGGTCGTCGGCAAAGGTCCTGAGCGTCCCGTCCGCCGTGACATCCCGATGACCAGGATGATTCAGAGAGCGTTCGCGGCCGGCACGCGCGATTCGAGCGGACGACCGGGGAGAAACTACTGGCAGCTCTGGACGGACTACAAGATCAACGCGAGCCTCGACCCGGCCACCTCGATCGTGACAGCGCGCGAGACTGTCACCATCCGCAACAACAGCGACTCAGCGATGCGCTCTCTGGTCCTGCGGCTCGACCAGAATTTCTTCAGACCGAATGTTGCCCGCCTCGAGCCCGCGAGCGAGCTCACCGACGGAATGCAAATCACGAGGCTGGTGATAAATGGGCAAGCGATGGAGGTGATGGACACGGTCGGCCCACAGATCCCCGGAACTACGCGCCGGATTGTTCCCCTCTCGGCCATTCTGCAAAACACGTCGGCCCGCATCACGCTTCCTGCTCCGATCGCGGCTCACACCAGCGGAACTCTCGAAGCCGATTGGCATTTCCGAGTTCCTCGCGCTGACAATGGTCGCGGGTCGAGAATGGGCCGGTGGGCGGACACGCTGTACCAGGTGGCTCAATGGTATCCGCGCGTCGCGGTGTTCGACGACCTGCGGCAGGGCGGGTGGGACACCGAGTCGTATCTCGGTCCCGCCGAGTTCTACAACAATTACGGGCACTTCGACGTGAGCATCGATGTGCCAGCGGGGTGGATCGTCGGAGCGACCGGAGTGCTGCAGAATCCCACCGAGGTTCTGACGTCCACCGCTCGCGAGCGTCTTGCGCACGTTCTCGAATCCGACTCCGTTCGCACGATCGTGTCCGCGGCGGAGCGCGGAGCGGGGAGGTCGACCGCTGCCGGTAACCGACTCGTCTGGCGCTTCGTTGCCGACACGGTGGGCGACGTCGCGTGGGCGACATCGAATCAGTACGTGTGGGATGCGACGCGCGCGACGATTCCCGGACGCGGTCCCGTTCCGGTCAACATTCTCTACCTGCCCGGCCACACGCAGCAGTTCGCGCAAGGCGGGCCGGTGGTCCGGCACGCACTCGAGTACTACTCGAAGCTGTGGATGCCGTACGCGTATCCGCAGCTGACGATGGTCGACGGCCCCGAGCTCGGCATGGAGTACCCGATGTTCATCATGTCAGCGGTTTTCGCCGCCGATCACGAGACGGGGCACCAATGGTGGCCAATGATGGTGGGCGTGAACGAGACGTGGTACGGCTGGATGGACGAGGGATTCAATCAGTACATGAACATCCTCTCCGACGCGGATTACGCGCAGAGACCCGTAAAGCTCGACAGTCTGGGTCTCGACTACGGCCGCATCAGTGGCACCGAGCTCGAGCCGACGCTCATGTGGGACGAGAACTATGCGGGGCCGATGTACGGTTTTGTCGCCTACGGAAAGGCGCCGTTGATGCTCTCCTCACTCGGTGGCGTCGTTGGCGACACCGCGGTGCAGCGCGCGATGAGCGAGTACGCCAAGGCGTGGCGCTTCAAGCATCCGTCACCGTGGGATTACGCGTTCTTCATGAGTAACGCGCTGCATCGAGACCTCGGCTGGTTCTGGAACTACTGGTTGTTCACGACGGAGTCGGTGGATGGCTCGATCCAGAGCGTGACAACTTCAGGACGCCGCACCACAGTAACCGTTCGCCAAAATGGACAGATGCCTTCGCCCGTAATACTCAAGGTGGAGTTCGCCCCGAGCGGCGCGCCGATCAAGCCCATGGCCAATAGCCAGATGGTCGACGCGAACACAGCGATCGTCACCTATCCCGTCGACATCTGGTTTGCTGGCAATCGGACCTTCAATGCCAATCTGGATTTTGGCGGTCGCGCGATCACGCGGGTAACGCTCGATCCGGGCGGTCGGTTTCCGAATAAAAATCCTGGCGACAACGTGTGGCCGCGCGCGGCGCAGGCAACAGCGCCTGCCTTGCGGGTGAGGTAGCCAGTGCGCGCGCGTGCATTTCAACTCGGTGCCGGTCTCGCGTTATCCGCGGCGCTCAACGCCTCGGCCGAAGCGCAGAGAGCGCAGCTTACCGCCACTGACTATGCTCGCGCCGAGCGTTTTCTTCGCGACAATGTGCTGCCCCTGGTCTCCGGAATCGGCGTACAACCGTCGTGGCTTGGCGGCGAACGCTTCTGGTACCGGAGCACCCGGGTTGGTGGAGCGGATCTTATCGTCGTCGACCCAACGCGTGCGCTGCGAAGCGTCTGCACGCCCGACACCGAGCGGTGCGGCGCCGCAATCGACGCCAGTGAAGCGGCTCGCGCGCGAGCGGAGTTTGCCCGCAGGCCTGGCCGCTCCGCGACGGAAGTCGTATCGCCCGACGGGAAGCGCGCGGCGTTCATTCGTGCGTACAACCTGTGGTTTCGCGACATCGCGACCGGCCGGGAATCGCAGCTCACAACGGATGGTGTAAAAGATTTCGGCTACGCGACGGACAACGCCGGCTGGATCCGGAGCGATCGTCCAATCCTGCTCTGGTCTCCCGACTCGCGGAAGATCGCGACCTTCCAGCAGGACGAGCGCGGCGTTGGCGAGATGTATCTCGTCAACACAAAGGTGGGACATCCGGATCTCCAGGCGTGGAAGTACCCTCTGCCGGGCGACAGCATCATCACCACGATTCAGCGCATCATCATCGACGTCGATGCCCCGCGGGTGATTCGACTGCAGATGCAGCCGGATCAGCACCGGTCCACGCTCTGCGATCACATCATCTGCCGCGGCGACGAAGGATGGACGGACAACGAGTGGTATCCGGATGGATCACACCTCGCATTCGTCTCTACGTCACGCGATCACAAGCGCGAAACGCTTCGCGTCGCGGACGCGGCGACTGGCGCGATCAGGGATGTGCTCGAGGAGAGCGTTCCCACCCAGTACGAATCGGGAAACGGAATGGTGAACTGGCGCGTGCTGCCGGCTTCGAATGAGGTGATCTGGTTTTCCGAGCGCGACGATTGGGGCCAGCTCTACCTGTACGATCTGACAACCGGCCGGCTCAAGAGCAAGATCACGAATGGAGACGGGAACGTCGCACAGTTATTCCGGGTCGATGAGAAGACTCGCACGCTCTATTTCGTGGGAAACGCCCGTGAGCGCGGCCGCGACCCGTACTTTCGTCATTTCTACAAGATCGGAATGGATGGGAAGCGCCTGACTCTTCTCACGCCGGAGGACGCGGACCACGATGTCTCCCTCTCCCCAACTGGCCGCTACTTCGTGGACACCTACTCTCGGCCCGAAGTGCCGCAGACTTCGGTGTTGCGCGACCTGGACGGGAAGACAAGAGTCACATTGGAGAGAGCGGACATCTCACGTCTGCTCGCGACGGGATGGAAACCTCCCAGGCCGATTACGGTGAAAGCGCGCGACGGCAAAACCGATCTGTACGGATTGCTATACACGCCCACCAACCTGGACTCGACGCGAAAATATCCGATCGTCAATCACATCTATCCCGGCCCGCAGACAGGAAGCGTGGGAGGCCGCAGCTTCTCGCCGGCGCGCGGAGATGCGCAGGCGCTTGCCGAACTGGGCTTCGTGGTGGTCGAGATCGATGGAATGGGAACGCCGTGGAGATCAAAGTCCTTTCACGACGCGTACTACGGGAAGATGGGTGACAACACGCTTCCGGATCAGGTCGCCGGAATGAAAGAGTTGGCGCGCCGGTACTCGTGGATCGATCTCGATCGGGCCGGGATCTACGGTCATTCGGGCGGTGGGTTTGCCGCCGCCGGCGCCATGTTCCGCTATGCGGACTTCTTCAAAGTCGGGATTTCGGAGGCTGGGAATCACGACAACCGAGTCTACGAAGACGATTGGGGTGAGCGATACCAGGGACTTCTGGTGAGGGCGCCCGACGGTAGCGACAACTACGCTCCCGAAGCGAATCAGGTCTATGCGAAGAATCTGAAGGGGAAGCTGCTTCTGGCGCACGGAACGATGGACAACAACGTCCCTCCGTACAACACGCTTCTCATCGTAAACGAGCTGATGAAGGCGAACAAGGACTTCGATCTCATCCTGCTCCCGAATCGAACTCACGGATTCGCAAACGAGCCGTACATGGTCCGGCGCCGCTGGGACTACTTCGTGAAGAATCTGCTTGGCGCCGAGCCTCCGAAGGAATACGAGATCAAGCCGCCGCCGCGGCGTCCCTGATTTAAGCCGCGCGTACCGAGAGTCGCATGAGTCCAATGAGAAGATCTGTTCTGTTCGCTATTGTCGCGCTGCCTGCAGCTGCTTCTATCTCAGGCGCGCAGGCGATCCCCACCCCGCCACCAGTTTTCACCCACGCCGACACGCTTCGCGGCTCGAACACTCCGGAGCGCGCCTGGTGGGACGCCGCGTTCTACGATCTGCACGTCAGGGTGAATCCCGTCGACAGCAGCATCACCGGATACAACTCGATCACTTATCGCGTTCTCAAGCCAGCGCGCGAGATGCAGATCGACTTGCAGATGCCGCTCGTCATCGATAGCGTCGTGCAGGACGGCACCGAGCTGAGCGCTCGGCGCGATGGCAACGCCTTCTTCGTCAGGCTGATCGCGCGGCAACCGATCGGCGCGAAAAAACAGATCACGGTTTATTACCACGGCAAGCCAGTCGCGGCGATTCGCCCGCCTTGGGATGGCGGCTTGATCTGGGCGAAAGACAGTCTCGCTCGCGACTGGATCGCTACGGCGAATGAGGGCCTGGGCGCCAGCATATGGTGGCCCAACAAGGACATCTACTCGGACGAGCCCGACAGTCAGAGAGTGGCCATCACGGTTCCCGACTCCCTGATCGACGTTTCGAACGGTAGACTGCGCGGCACGACACCAAACGCCGATGGGACCACCACCTACGAGTGGTTCGTCAGCAATCCGATCAACAACTACGATGTCGCGGTCAACGCGGGCCGCTACTCACACTTCGGCGACGTCTATCAGGGAGAGCAGGGCCAGCTCACGCTCGACTTCTGGCCGCTCGACTACCACCTCGACTCCGCCAAGAAACAGTTCCAGCAGGTGAAGCCGATGCTTCAGTGCTTCGAGAGCTGGTTCGGTCCGTTCCCCTGGTACGAGGATGGTTACAAGCTTGTCGAGGCGCCGCATCTGGGGATGGAGCATCAGAGCGCT
>JALYZH010000125.1 GCA_030948945.1 Gemmatimonadota bacterium
ATCTCAATCAGACTGGAGATGTGCGCCTCTTCAAGATCAAGGACGACCCGCGCACGACCTGTCTCGGCCGCTTTCTTCGTCGCTGGAGTCTCGACGAACTGCCGCGGTTGTTCAACGTGCTGATCGGAGAGATGTCGCTCGTAGGGCCGCGGCCATTCTTCGAATCCGACTTTCAGGAGTACGAGGACCACCATTTCCGTCGGCTCGATGCAAAGCCAGGCATCACCGGACTGTGGCAGGTGAGCGGACGCAGCGAGGTGCTCGATTTCGAGGACGTGATATATCTCGACCGCCAATACATCGAGCAATGGTCCTTCCGGCTCGACATCAGCATCCTCTTCCGGACCATCCCCGCGGTGCTTCGGCGGACGGGCGCGTTCTAAACAGGGCAACGTCTAACGGAAGACTACCTGCCGGGAATCTCTTAACTGAAGACTACCTGCCGGGTGCTGTCGGGTTTACGGCTGTCGGCTGCGGGCTCCTTTGGGGCTCTCTTGTTCCCTCTGGGATTGCCAGGCGCTTCAATAACCCATAAAGCATTTTTCGGACTGTAATCGTCTGGCTGATCAGGGAAACGAAGTCGGTTTCCGGAATTGCCTTCGTATCTCGCCCGACAATCGGGTGATACTCGAGCTCCGAGCTTGAGCTGAGGGCGTAACCGAGGAATCTTGCAAATTCCTTTTCGCTCTTTTGCCTCCGACCCTCGGCGATGTTCGCCGGAATAGACATCGCTGCCCGGAAAGCCTGACTTCGCAGCGAGGCGTACTGGGATCCCCGCATCCGGGTGCACACGCGATGGATACAGAGCGAAAGCGCATGCGCCTTCTGCCACACCTGCAGCTTCTTGAAATCTGACACGCCGAAGGATCGCGACTGACCCAAATCCGTTCGCCATCAATTTCAGCCGGATGGGGCCCGCAGCCGCCAGCCATTAAGCAGACGGCACCCGGCAGGTAGTCTTAAGTAAAAGGTTCCCCGTTGGTAGTCTTCCGTTAAGAAGGGCTTACGGAAAGTATATTCATTCGAAGTCGGAGGCAGCGAGATTTGGCCCAAACTCGAACGATTACAAAGAAAAAACTGGCGGCGCTCGGCGTCCTGGATTTTGCATCGCGCGCCCTCCGCGGCGTCCTACGCCCAAAGCCTCCGCTACCGGGGGCTCCTCGCTCCCTTCTGGTCGTCGAACCGTGGGGGATTGGGGACGTCGTTCTCGCGACGGCGTTGCTCAAAGCCCTGAGGGCAAACTTTCCCGGCGCCAGGATCACTCTGCTAGCGAAGCCGCACGCCCGGGAACTGCTAGCCGGGAGTGGTCTGGTCGATGATATCGTCGTGTTCGACTTTCCCTGGACCGCGTTCACAGGAAAGCTTCAGCACAACCGGTACGTCGCGCGCGAATTCCAGCAGCTGTTCCGCGCTCTGCGCTCGCACCATTTTGACGTTTCGCTCGATGCGCGCAGAGACGTCCGCAGCAACGTCATCACGTACCTTGCCGGTGCCCGCCGACGAATAGGATACGATTTCGGGGGTGGGTCGCACCTTCTCACCGACGTGTTGCCGAGTGGGACGCAGAACGAGCACAAGGTGTCAGACTGGCTGGCGCTGCTCGGCCCGCTTGGAATCGAGGAACGCAATGGATTCTCTCCGTCCCTGATGGTAACCGAAAGCGAAAAGGAGATTGCCCGTCACCGGCTCGGAGCGCTGGGACTTTCCACTGAGCGACCGATCGTCGGGGTCCACCCGGGCGCCAGTCATATGGTGCGGCATTGGGACCCCGATCGTTTTGCGGCCGTGATCGACCGGATCGCACTGGAGCGCGGCGCGCAGATTGTGCTGTTCGAGGAGAAAGAGGGTGATTCGGCGGGTATCGCCCCGAGCGCTCCCGTTCAAAGGATCCAGAGTGATCTTCGCGGCTTCATGGCCCTCGTCACGCAATGCGATCTACTGCTTTGTAGCGACAGCGGGCCGATGCACATCGCAAGCGCGCTCGGCGTTCCAGTCACGGCGCTCTTCGGCCCGCAACGGAGCGAGTGGTACGGTCCGCGCGGCGAATACGATACGGTGGTGCGGGTCGAAGAGATGGCATGCAGGCCCTGCTTCGACGCCTGCATCTTCGCCACGCCTCATTGCATGGAAGGCATCACGACTGACGCGGTAACCGAGACGGTCATCGCCCAACTCGATCGAATCGAATCCCACAATGGAGACGTTGCCCGCCACGGCTGAACCGGGCAAATTTAGAGTTCTCCATTCGTCGGGTTCGATTCGAGCCCGGCATACCCAAGCAAGGACAGGTTCGTGAAGGTTTTCGTTTCCGGCGCAGCCGGATTCCTGGGCAGCCATCTGGCCGATGCGTTCGTCAACACCGGACACGAAGTCAGCGGGTGCGACAACCTCATCGGTGGGGACCTCAACAATCTCCCTGAAGGCATTCAGTTCGAGGAAGCCGACTGCTGTGATGTGGCGGCGATGAAGCGTCTAACTGCGGGAGCGGATCTCATC
>JALYZH010000132.1 GCA_030948945.1 Gemmatimonadota bacterium
TCTTGAGATCGAACATCGTCACGGTCGAATCACCGCCGTTGGTGGTGAAACCGTGATTCGACTTCGGGGCCAGCGCGATGCCGTGCGTGCGCGGCGTGTCCGGAATGTCACCCAGCACCTTGCCCGTTGGCCCGTCGATCACCATGACGTGGGTCCCGCGCGAGACGAAGACGCGGCCGGTGCCGGGTTCGGCGGTTACATAGTCCGTCCCCCCGTCACCACCGATGCTGAATCTGGAGACCTTGAAGGTTTGAGCCCGGACGACGCCCGGCGCGGCCAGGGTGATGGCGACGAGGATGGCTGGGATGGTAAGCGAGTATCTGGTCATACGGTCCTTGGAGGTGAATGTGGATGGCTGGGCCATTGAGAACCGGGGTGCGCGAGCACCGCACGGCCGGGACCCTCGGGAGCGATGCTCGTCTTGAGAATCACTCGATCGATGAAGCTGTCCGGTCTGGTGAGAGAGGTCGCGCCGAATCCGCTTGCAGCTCGACGCCGGCGGGACCGACGGGCCAAGACAATGGCGACGAGAATAGCAGCACGTCATCCACTCAGTACGCGAATCACCCCGTGAACGTTGGCACCTACTCTCCCCGAACCAATTACCCCAATCCCAACGAGAGGAAAATGGAATTTGACGTTGAGGTGAAGCTCGCTATCTATAACTACTTCGCTGACACCGGCGAACGACCATCGGCTGCTATGATCGGCGAGAAAGTGAAGTTGCCATTGAAAGCCGTGAAGGAATCCTACAAGCGTCTCAGCGCGCAGCGGGTCCTGGTGCTGGAAGCCGACGACGAATCAATCCGGATGGCCCCGCCTTTTTCGGGAGTCCCGACTCGGCATGCGGTTGAAGCTGGCGACCGTTCCTATTTCGCAAACTGCGCCTGGGACGCACTCGGCATTCCGGCTGCGCTCCACAAGACCGCCACGATTGTATCCCGGTGTGAACAATCAAAAGAGCCGTTCCATTTGAGAGTCGGCGCAGCGGGTCCTGAAAGGTCTGATTGGCTCTTTCACTGCCTCGTACCGGCCGCGCATTGGTGGGACGATATTGTCTTCACGTGAAGCACGATGCTCTTCTTCCGGTCGGAAGAGCTGGCCCGTCGGTGGTGCGAAGCGCGGAGTGCTCCGCTCCGACCACTTGTCTCGCTCGACCAGCTCTGGGGCATGGCGCAGGCATGGTACTCTTCCAGGCTGGAAAGAAATTCCCGCCGCCCACCCCCCGATGAGATGAAGAGTATCTTCGCGCGCCTCGGCCTGATTGGCGAGTTTTGGGATCCTCAGTCGACCAGTTTTCGCTAGTGCGGCGGCGTGACGGTGCGCACGCCACGGATTCATTTGCGCGGATCGCGCAATGTGACCATTACGCCGTCGGCCGGGTTCAACGTGTTAGGATCACTGACTTCTATAGGGGGACTGTCTTGCGCCTTCCCATTCTCTGCGGTCGGCACGCTCGTGTCGCCCCTCTGTGGGGCCTGATCATCATGTTCGCGGCGTGCTCGGGCAAGGACGCCACCGGCCCGACCCCGATCCCTGACACACTGCTGTTTTCATCCGCGCAGATCGCGTCCCTCGACAGCAGCGCGCAGCAGATCGCGCGCGCCAACCCGACCAACCCCGATCTGAAATCCCTCGTCGACTCGACGCTCATGGTGTTCACGGCCGGCATCCAAGCCAAACGCGTGGCCGTCGGCACCGACCTCACGACGGTCCCGCTCTACCTCGTCGGGATCCACCGCGCGGTGACGCGAACGCAGGGCTCGTTCTCGACCTGGACGCTCGTGGCGCTGGATAATCCGTCGGCGCTCCAGAACCTGATCGAGGTGAGTGGCTTCGCCCAGAGCGCGGGCAGTACGGCGCCCAGCGCGGTCAATGGCACCATCGGCGACGGGACTGGAATCGTCAACGCGCTGCTGCTGCACGTGGGCGCCGCCGGAGCGGTCACGCAATGGAATGCGAGCAGCGGCTCGGCGAGCTTTTCCTCGGACGCGCCTGGAGCGGCCTGCCCCGGGTTCACGCCCACTCCCAAGATCACCTGCGCGCTGGAAACGATGCACGTGCGTTTCGTCGCGACCGCGCCGAGCGGGAGCGGAGGGGCCGGGAGCCGCCAGGCCACGTTGGCGACCGACGCGGACGTGCCGGCCATGCGACTAACCTACACTCCCTGAGCACCAGGCCTCTCGCGCTGGACGAATATTGTGGTGGAGGTGCAGATGCGGACACTCAGGTTGTCCCTCTGCACATAAGTCATTGTTGGCCCAGCCCGAGCGACTCGAGCTCGCCCGCTTTCTCTTATTTTGGGTCGCCCGCAACGGGACGCCGGGCGCACGGGCCGTTCACTTGCAACTCGACGTTACAAGACTCACCGTCTCGACGTCCAGAGCGCTTTAATGCGGAAATCTTGCAAGACTTGGAGACCTACTTTGCTGGTACGAGCGTCGATTGGCCACCAACCATCTGCCAGCGTCCGTTCCGTTTGACCCACAGCTCAGTGAAACGCCGCGCTCCGCTGACGTACCCCTTGGCAGATCCAGTGAGGGTTGAGAGGCCAGTGACAACGGCCACGCCGCGGTAGATCCGTACCTTCAAGTCGTCGGATTTTTGCGCGGTCCAAGCTTGATCTGGAGACATGCTTGCCGCGATGTCCTGCGTCTTGTTGGCGACGGTGCCATTCGAGTGAATGTACATGTAGTCGTCAGCATAAAAGCGCTCCATGGTGGCGCGATCCTTCTTGATGCTGGATGCCTCGTTTAACACCTGATACGCTTTTAAGACCTCTTGCTCCGTTGCGTTCGGCTTCTGGGCGTAGGTTGGAACGGCGACCAGCACTCCGAGTAATGTGAGCGCAATGATCTGCTTCATGATCTGTCTCCTCTTAGTGAGTGAAATGATTCCGCGTCGCGGAGCGCTATGCTCGCGTTGATGAAGTCCCTTCAACTTGTAATTCTGCGGCCCGGGTCATACTGCGCGAGGATCAAGGAAGATGCAAGCAATCGGGCGATTCCGCGATCAGATATCGCAAGGTCTATCACGGATTAGCCGTTATGGCGCCGCCAGCTCGGGGCGCACGACTTTGAGCGCGGCCTTACGGTCGTGCCTGAGGTCATGGGCGAGATAGACCGTCGTGCTCTGCTCCCCGATTGGACGAGACACTTTGCGAGTGGTAGGATGGCTCAGCAAGGACGATCGTTCGATGGAGAAACACCGGCGGGGGTCGGATGGACGGAAGCGGTTCAGTGCCGGGTCCGCCTGCCTCGCCACGCGCTCTGAGGCGACAGGCCAGCGGCGAGCCTGCCAGCTGATGCCGGCTCCGTAACCACGATGGGTTGTGCCGTTACCGCCTGTGGCCGCGGAAGAGCCCAGGCCAACAGCGCGACCCTGCACCGCGCCGCGTCATGAGCTCACTCTTCGCTCTCGGCGAGGTCGAACGCTTCGCGCAAAAACGGAATGATCATGCGTAAGTCCGCGGCGCTCCGGACAAGTGCGACGTGCGAGACGCGCTTGCCGCTCTGCGCGATTTTGATGAAGTACGGCGCGCCGACCTTGCGACCGAGGTGAATCACCACACGCAACGCATCCCGCATTACCGTCAGGTCCGCAAAGATGCGTGTCGTTCGGAATAGTGCGTACCGGTTACGTGTAACCACCTCAACGTCACCAAAGCCCGTCACAGTGGTCTCGAGCTTCCGATAGAGATCGCTGAGGGCCGGTGGCCTACCTTTGAGCAAGGTCGCCGCGCTGCCGACCCCGCATGCGTGACGTTGATTGACCTGGCGAAAGGTTCGATCGCACCGCGGACATACCCAGGTCATAGAGACTTTGGTCGATTGGTGTAGGGTGACGCCACTCGGGCGTGCTCTGCTCCCCGGCTGGTGAGACACGTCGCCCTTCGGGCACCTCGGCCCCGCCCCCAATCCTGCGCATTCACGTCAAGCTCACAGAACTCGGACAAGATAGCCGTCGCCCACCACGATTCCGATGAGATATTAACCCTATCACGGCGCTCTGCTGGCGGGTGACGCCGCTACGCCGCGCCACGCCGCACCACCTATCTGACTGCGCCGGCAGCCGGGATCACCGAGAATCGCATCATGTTTGTCGGGACACCTTCCGCAGCCTCGATGTCAGCGCCTGCAATGGAAGTGAGCGACGCCCCGCTGCGACAGCGCGTCGACGTGGTGGATCTCGTGCGGGGCATCATCATGGTGCTGATGGCCCTCGACCATACCAGAGACTTTTTCGGCGACGCCGGCGCCAGCCCCACGAATCTCGCGACCACCACCGTGGCGCTGTTCTTCACGCGCTGGGTGACGCACTTCTCCGCGCCAACGTTCTTCCTGCTCACCGGCGTCGGCGCGTACCTGTCGCGCCGTCGGCGGTCTGTCGGGAACCTCTCGCAGTTCCTCATCGCTCGCGGGATCTGGCTGGTGCTACTCGAGCTCACCGTCGCGCGGTTTTTCTGGCAGTTCAACGTCGACTACCGCCTCACGCTGCTCAACGTGCTCTGGGCACTCGGCTGGGCGATGATCGTGCTCGGTATGCTGGTCCATCTCCCGGTGCGGGCCGTGGCGGCCATCGGCGTCGTGATGATCGCGGCCCACAACCTCCTCGACGGAGTCAGGGCCGCATCGTTCGGCGTGCTGGCACCCCTCTGGTCACTGCTCCACAGCCCGAACATCATCGCGCCGGGACCGGCCCACATCGTTTTCGTCGCCTACCCGATCATCCCCTGGGTAGGCGTCACCGCGGCCGGCTATGCCCTCGGCTCGATGTGGGACCTCCCTTCAGACAGGCGCCGAGTGCTGCTGCTCCGCTTCGGCATCGGCTGCCTTGCGGCGTTTCTGGTGCTTCGCGGCGTCAACCTGTATGGCGACCCTGCGCCCTGGAAGCCGCAGCTGCACGCGGCGATGACGCTCGTCTCGTTTCTCAACCTGACCAAGTATCCGCCGTCGCTGCTCTTCCTGCTGATGACGCTTGGTCCTGTGCTCCTGCTGCTCCGCGCCTGGGACGCGCGCACCCCCGCAGTGCTGCGCCCCGCCCAGGTCATCGGAAAGGTCCCGATGTTCTACTATCTGATGCACATCCTGCTGCTGCACCTGGTCGCGGTGGCGGCGAGCCTCGCGCGCTACGGCACCATCCGTCCCGCGATGGAATCGCCGACGCTCGACCGCTTTCCCATGACGCAGCTGCCAGGATGGCCGGCGCCGCTGCCGGTCGTGTATCTCGTGTGGATCGGCGTCGTCCTGGCGCTCTATCCGTTCTGTCGTTGGTACGCGGACGTGAAACGGCGCAGCAACAACCCCTGGCTCAGCTACCTCTGACCGCGGCCGCCATGAAGGATGCGACGGCCGCCACTGCCCGACGCTGGATGCGAGCTCGGTGAGGTGCGAGTCCCATTCTCTTGCGCGGCCTCGAGCCTAACAGTAGGGTTTTTCTGCCGCCGCTTGGCGCGGCGCGTGGGAGTCGGGATCGGTCCCACGGCGTGCTCCTCCTCATCCTCGACAGGGACGGGAAGATGGAATTCATGAGCGTCCGAGCTCCGGGGTACGTTCTCGTCCTTGGCATCGCCCTGGCGTGTCTCACCCCGACTCGCCTTCGCGCTTAAGGAACCGTTCGCGGGAAGGTAACTGACGCGGGCGGGAGCCCCGCGCCCTGTGCGACGGTGCGCCTCACCGGAACGTTGTTCGGTGGAGTCGTCGACTCGACCGGTAGCTATCGCATCGCCCGTGTACCGGCCGGCTCCTACATCGCTCGGGTGACCAAGCTGGGATTCGTGCCCGATACCGCTCCGGTTCTGGTAAGGGATGGGCAGACCGTACAGCACGATGTGCTGCTGCGACCGTCCACCGTGTTCTTGGGCAACGTCGTCGTCACCGCGCAGCGACTCGGCGAGACCGAAGCGTCGGCGCTCGCGCGCAGGGCCGACGCGCCCAACGTCGTGAACGTTCTCGCGGGCGACGTCATACGCGCACTGCCGAACGCAAACGCGGCCGAGGCGGCCGGGAGAATGCCCGGCGTCACGACGGAGCGCGACGAGGGGGAAGGGAAGTTCATCCAGGTTCGCGGCACCGAGCCGAGGCTCACGAACGTCACCATCGACGGGGCGCACGTTCCGGGAACGGAGCGCGGAAGCAGAGTGGCAAAGCTCGATGACGTCCCTTCGGACCTCCTCGCTGCCATCGAAGTGAGCAAGACTCTCACGGCCGACATGGACGCCGATGCGATCGGCGGCTCGGTGAACCTCGTCACCAAGACTCCGGAAGGCTCTCCCCACGGGTACCTCGCCGGCCAGTACGGTGCGATCACTCTGCTCAACAAGAATCAGTATCAGGGGGGCTTTGCCTACGGCGGACGCTTCGGCCCCGAGCAGAGACTCGGTCTCCTTCTCGGTGGATCCGCGGATCGCAACAACCGGACGAGCAATGATCTCGAGCCCGCATGGAGCGTCGACGCCAACGGCCGAGCAGTTCCCATCGAGTGGAGTCAGCGCGACTACGAGTATCGTCGCAACCGGTTTGGATTGGGCGGCGACATCGACTACCGCTTCGCCGGCGGATCGACACTCGCTCTCCGGGGACTGTACAGTCTCTTCCAGGATTACGGAACGACCTACAACAACGATGTGGCGACGGGCGCCACGGGATCGAAGTTCGGCGACACGGGCGATTCCGCGGCGGCAGGGTCGCGAGGATTCGGGACGGGAGCGGAAGTGACGCGCATGACGTTCAGGAGAACGCCGGTCGAGCAGTTGTACGGTGGAAATGTGAGCGGCCGCACGATGCTCGGGGAAGTGGAGTCGAAGATCACCCTCAACGCGTCCGGAACGACATCGCATCTTCGCGACTATCGGTTCCAACCGTTCGTCTACGATGGACCGAATGGACAGGGACTCACGATCGCCTACGACGCCTCCAACCCGACCGTTCCGACGTTCGCGTTCGCGACTCCCGCGATGGCTGCTGCTGCCACCGACCCCGCCAATTTCACACTGGGCCGCTACTTCACGATCGATCGCGCGACGACTGGCCGCGACCTCGGAGCGGCGCTCGATTTCGGGGACGTCTGGCGCCAGGCGGAAGAGGGGTGGGGGTCGACGCTCAATTTCGGCGCGAAAGTCACCGACGAGCGCAAGCGGCATGCATCGAACGGGGGATTCTGGTTCACGGACAATCCGCTCTCGCTCCCGTCGGTCCTGAGTGGATTCTCGGATCCACGCTACTACTCCAACGTCTCGAACGCGTTCAGCATCGGACCGATGCCCAATGAGGCGGCCGCGCGCGCGTACGAGAACGCCAACGCGTCGAGCTTCACGAACGGCACGGATACAGTGCGGAATATCCTGGGGAGCTACAATGGCACGCAGCGCGTCTACGCTGCATACATGAGCAACAGGGCGACGTCTGGCCCGTTCGAGCTCTATCTCGGGCTGCGCGCGGAGCACACCCAGGCTGACTATTCCGGTCACGCCGTCACTGCAGACAGCTCGGGAGACATCACGTCGATCCAGACGGTGCCGGGCTCCCAGAGCTACACGGATCTCTTCCCGAGTGCTCAGATCAAGTATTCCCTGAGCCCCCGAACCGACGCGCGCCTCGCGGTTACCCGAGGGATCGCTCGTCCCGACTACGCGTCGCTCGCGCCGTCACTCCAAGGGAGCCTGGGTGGAAGTCAGTCAGATCCATCGAATCTCACGACCGGCAACCCGAATTTGAAACCGCAGCACGCGTGGAACTACGATGCTCTGGTCGAGCACTTCTTCCCATCGGTCGGCGTCATCTCCGGGGGGGTGTTCTACAAGCAACTCAGCGATTTTATCTTCAATCAGACATTCAGGTACAACGGCCCCATCGCGGCTTTCGTCGGACAGCTCGGCACGCGTCCGGAGAATGGAGGCACGGGGCACCTCCTCGGCTTCGAAGGAGAATGGGTCCAGCGACTCGTAACTCTTCCCGGCGCGTGGGCGGGACTCGGCTTCGACGCAAACGTCACCCACGTCGAATCGCGAGCGCTTGTCGATCCCAGCACGGGACGTCGTGCGCCGTTCCCGCGGCAGTCCCCGAATCTCGCCAACGTCGCGCTCACATACGACTACTCAGCGGTGTCCGCTCGACTCGGTTGGGCATACCAGGGCGCCAACATCACGAGCTACGGTGACGGAACGGAGTCGCCAACCGGCGATACCTATTTCTACGCGCACTCGCAATTGGATGGATCGGTGATCTACAACTTCAACCCATCGTTGCAGATGCAACTTCAGGGGTTGAATCTGAACAATGCGGTCTTTGGATTCTTTACCGGTACGCCCAAACATGATTACGCGATCCAGCGCGAGTACTATGGGCGGACGATTTACCTTGGCGCCAAGTACAACATCGGTGCGAGGTGATCCGAGCCGGGGTTTGTCTTCCCGGTCGAACTCGATATCTCTCCCAGCGCGTCCGATGTCCTCGCGCTGTCAGGGCAGCCGGCGGGCCGTAACTTGCCCTGCCCAGTCGAGGCCGGTGATTCGCCCTGTGGTGTCGTGGTCAAAGCGAACCGTCACGTAGAGCGGACGAAAGAAGAAAGTCGGCGGTGCCACCGCGTTCAGCGGCAGCAGGGCACCATCGGGTCCAGCCAGGAGAAGTCCCCGTTCGCCATTCTCCACGGTCAGTACGAAGCCGGGGGCGATCTCGTACCGCCCGGCGTATGCAGTGAGCGCCTCGCCCCGGACCGCCACGAGACGGGGCGCCACGGTCAGATGAGGGACGCTGTCGGGGGCGAGTGCGAGCGCCGCGAGCGCCAGCCCGATCTGCTCCGCCGCCGCCGATTGAATGTTGCTCAACACCACCACGATCACATCCGGCTCCGGATAGACTGCAAGGAAGCTGGCGTATCCCATCGGTACGCGCCCTGTTTGCTCCAACCCTTTGACGCCGAATCGTGTCCGCTCGCCCCAGCCGAACGCTGCGTGCGAGGGGCCCTCGCCCGGCATCGTGGTTCTCGGCTTCGAGCGCATCCGCTCGGCCCACCGCGCGAGGTCGTCCACCGTTGAATAGAGCGATCCCGCCCCTTCAGCCCAGCTGGGGCTGACTGGCGCCGAGGTCTGTAGCCAGTCCGGCGGAAAGCCGGGATCGTAGCCGCGCGCGAGAGCAGCTACGGTGACGCCGTCACGAAGGAGTCCGGAGTTCCGAAGGCCGGCCTTGGACAACAGCTCTGATCGCACATAGTCGGCGAACGGTCGGCCGCTCACGCGCTCGATGACCAGTGCGAGTAGCTTGTAGCCCGAGTTGCTGTAGCGACTCTGGGTGCCCGGGGCGAAGTCGAGCGGCCTCCGCCCGATCAGCTCAGCAAATTGGGCGAGGGTCAGGCGCTGCCGTTGCCGCGAAGCGTACTCCGGAAGGTTGAAGTAGTCCGGGATGCCGGCGGTGTGTGCGAGGAGGTGCGCGAGAGTCACGGCGGAATCGATCGTGAACTCCGGCACATACCGTTGGATTGGATCGGTGAGCGTCAGTCGGCCCGCGCCCGCGAGCGCCTCGATCGCGGCTGCTGTGAATGTCTTGCTCACGGAGCCGATTCCGAAGCGAGTAGTCGGGGTCACTCGCTTGCCATGAGCGAGATCCGCCAGCCCGTAGCTGCGGCGGGCCAACACATCGCCGCGGCGCGTCAGGAGCACCGCGCCGCTGAAATCGTGCGCGGCGACGAAGGGCGCGAGGATGGAGTCCACCCTTGCGGCAATCGTGCGTGGGCCCGGTGAGCTCATGAGCCCGACCGCCTGCGCCGGCGCGGTCCCCGCACCGGAGAGGGCGAGGAC
>JALYZH010000145.1 GCA_030948945.1 Gemmatimonadota bacterium
GTCTCAAGCAGCAGTACACGTGTCCCAAGGACAACGAGGTCGTGACGCGCGAGGAGACGGTGAAGGGATACGAGTTCGCCAAGGACCAGTACGTCATCCTCACGCCCGAAGAGCTGAAGGCGCTCGAAGAAAAAGCGACGAGCACCATTGACGTCATCGAGTTCGTCCCGCTCGCGGGCGTTGACCGCGAATATCTGGAGAAGGTCTACTACCTCGGCCCCGACAAGGGTGGCGATCGCGCATATCGTCTGCTCGCCGCCGCGCTCAAGGAAACCGGCCGCGCAGCACTCGGCCAATACGCCGCGCGCGGTCAACAGCACCTGGTTCTTCTTCGCCCGCTCAATGGAGTGCTCGTCATGGAGCAGCTCCACTATGCCGACGAAGTGCGTCCGACGACTGAAGTCACAATCCCGCCCGGCGAGGTGAAGGAGGCCGAGCTGAAGCTGGCGAAGCAGCTGATCGATCAGACGTCGAACGAGATGTTCGAGCCGGCAAAGTACAAGGACACGGTGCGCGAGCGGGTACTCGACACGATTCAGCGGAAGATCGACGGACAGGACATCACCGCGGACGTCGTGCCGGGCACCGACACCAAGATGATTGACCTGATGGAGGCATTGAAGGCGAGCCTCGCCCGCGAGAAGCCAAAGGGCGGCGAGTCCAAGAAGCGCATGGTTTCGTGAAGCTGCTCGCGGGGACGAGCGGCTATGCGTTCAAGGAGTGGAAAGGGGCGTTCTACCCGAAGGAGCTGAAGGACGACGGAATGCTGGGCTACTACGCCAGCAAATTTCCGGCGGTCGAGATCAACAACTCCTTTTATAGACTGCCGAAGCAGCAGGTGCTGCTCGACTGGGCAGCGCAGGTGCCCGAGACTTTCACCTTCGCACTCAAGGCGAGCCAGCGCATCACGCACTACGCGCGGCTCAAGGAGGAGTGCGCCGACACCGTTGACTTCCTGCTCAAGAACACCGCCGCGCTGGGAGACAGACTCGGTCCGATTCTCTTTCAGCTTCCGCCGAATCTCAAGAAGGATGTAAACCGCTTCCGGGGATTTCTCGGACTTCTGCCGTCGGACCGTCGGTACGTGTTCGAGTTCCGGCACGAGAGCTGGTTCGACGACGAGATCTACGACGCGATGCGTGAGCGTGACATCGCTATGTGCATCATCGAGCAGGACGAGTTCAAGTGTCCGGTCGTGCGCACGGCGTCATGGGGATATTTGAGATTGCATCGCCTCAACTACGACGAAGCGAGCCTCGCTGAATGGGCAAAGTGCGTATCCCGACAGGAATGGAAGGAGGCTTACATCTTTTTCAAGCACGACGAGGATGAGAACGGCGGTTCGGGACCACCAGCAGTCTCGTCGTTTGTGACGGCCTGCGCACGACTGGCCACCGAGACGGAAGACTTGATCACGGATGCTTCAGATCGAGGCTGATGCTTCGGATCTGTTTTGTTTCGGGAACCGACTATTCGATGGAAGCACGGCTCGGGGCCGAAGTGCAGGAGCAGGCCGACTCTTAGGTTCGTGGCACGAAGGTAGTTGTAGAGTTGGCGAGTTGCCGCTTTGTGCAATTCGCTGCTCGCCTTGGTCTCGATTACGAGCTTGTCATCGACGAGCAAATCCAGACGCTGTATTCCAAGCACGGTCCTCTTGTACATGACTTGCACTGCAACTTCGCGAGCTACGCGATGGCCGCGGCCGCGAAGTTCCTGCTCCATTGCCCTTACATAAAGGTGCTCGAGGAACCCGTATCCGAGAGTGTTATAAACTCTCGAAGAACGCCCCGATAGCGGAGTGCGTAAGCCTCTCTTCGATCAACCCGATACGCTGCACGCCCTCAAAATCCAACAGGTCCCAACACCCAAATCATCGAATCCTCGCGAGAAGGACCCACTTCCGCTACAGACCAATCCGAAGCATCCGCCGCAATCCGAAGCATCCGTGTTGAAGTCCTTCCGTCTCGGTGGCCAGATCGCGCACCGTTTACATACAATTTGCTTGACCGCTCGCGTCCCGTAGTGGAAGTTGGTGGACCGCGATCACAATCCTCGCACTTCCCTTCCACGAGATCCTTCAGATGAGACCCTTCGGCCTCGCTACGCAAGTCGCCTTTTGTGCAGTTATCGGTGCAACGTCGATCGACGCGCAGATCGACGCGCGAATGTTGCGACAGCCCGCGGTGTCCGCCACCCAGATCGCCTTCGTCTATGGCGGTGATATCTGGATAATGCCGAAGGCGGGCGGGGTGGCTCAAAGGCTCACGAGCGCGCGCGGCGAGGAAAGTTTCCCTCGCTTTTCACCGGACGGTACCCTCATCGCGTTCACGGGAAATTACGATGGCAATCAGGACGTCTATGTGATGCCCGTCGTCGGCGGCGAGCCGAAGCGACTTACCTATCATCCCGCCGCCGACAGAATGCTGACCTGGTATCCCGACGGCAAATCCATCCTCTTTGCATCGTCGCGCACGTCGGAGACCAACAGGTACAACAAGCTCTTCAAGGTCTCACGCGATGGAGGACAGCCAACCGAGCTGCCCATGCCGTACGGAGAGTTCGCTTCGATTGCAGCGGACGGTAAGACTCTCGCCTACCTCCCGGAGGCAGTCGACGCGCGCACCTGGAAGCGATACCGAGGCGGTTGGGCCCCGGACATCTGGACCTTCGATCTCGTCTCCGGCGCGTCGCGTAACATCACACACGATCTGGCGAACGACGCCCAGCCGATGTGGCACAACTCGACGCTCTACTTCCTGTCCGACCGCGGCGCGAATCAGCGGGGCAACATATGGGCATACGATCCGGCGAACGACTCGTTCCGCCAGGTCACCAACATCGGCGATTACGACATTAAGTACCCGTCGATTGGACCGTCCGACATCGTCTTTCAGAGCGGAAGCCGAATGTATCGGCTCGATCTGGGAACGGAGAAGGTGGCGGAAGTTCCCGTGCAGCTCGTTACCGACAAGTCGACTCTCAAAGCGCGCGCTGAAAATGTAGGCGGCGCCATTGCCGCCGCCGGCATCTCGCCGACGGGACAGCGAGCTGTCTTCGAGGCGAGGGGGAATATTTTCACCGTCCCGGCCGAGAACGGGCTGGTTAGAGACCTGACCAATTCGTCCGGTTCGGCAGAGCGCACTCCTGCCTGGTCGCCCGATGGAAAATTGATCGCCTACTTCAGCGACAAGTCGGGCGAGTACGAGCTAACAGTCCGCAACGCGGATGGAACCGGCGAGGAAAGGACTCTCACCAAACTCGGGCCAGGATTTCGGTATCGCCCGTTCTGGTCGCCCGACAGCAAGCAGCTCGCCTTCATCGACCAGACGCAGAAGATCCACATCTACTCAATGTCGACCGGCAAGGACCAGCCGATCGACGACGCGTTGCAGTTCACTCAGGGCAGCTTCGTCGGGTTCACGCCGACCTGGTCCGCCGATAGCCGCTGGCTGGCGTACTCGCGGGACGTCGAGAATAGCAACAACGCGATTTTCCTCTATGACACACGGAGCAGGACTCGACACCAGGTGACTTCGGGCTACTTCGACGACAACTCGCCCGCGTTCGATCCCGACGGCAAATATCTCTACTACCTCTCGGGTCGCACACTCGCACCGATGTACAGCGATCTGGACGGCACCTGGATCTACGCGAACAGCACGAATCTGGTGGCGGTTCCGTTGCGCAAAGACGTCCCATCTCCCATCGCGCCGCGCAACGACGAAGAGCCCTCGGCTGCGGATGTGACCAAGCCTGGCACCGAGAAAATCGATTCCACCCAGAAGAAAGCAAAGGAGACGATCGCCGCGGCGACACCCGCGCCCAAGGCTCCGGCCAAGCCAGTCGAGATCGACGTCACCGACTTCGAGCGACGCGGAGTCGTGCTGCCGCCAAAGCCGGGCAATTTCAGTGACCTCCATGCAGTGTCGGGACAGCTTCTCTACTCGCGCGCACCACGGACTGGAGCCGCCGACACGACGACTTCGATCATGGCGTACGACTTCAATGCCCGCGAGGAGAAAACGATTCTCGAGGACGTGAAGAGATTTGTAGTCTCAGCCAACGGTGCCAAGATGCTGGTGACGAAAGACAAGGACTACTTCATCACCGACCTCAAGCCCGGACAGAAGCTCGGCAAGAAGCTCGCGACGGCGAATATGGTCGCGACGGTCGACCCGATGGCGGAGTGGCACCAGATCTTCAACGATGCGTGGCGCATCGAGCGCGACTATTTCTACGATCCGGGGATGCACGGCGTCGACTGGAACGCGATGCGGACACAGTATGGTAGGCTTATCGACGACGCGACGACCCGGTGGGACGTGAGCTTTGTGCTGGGAGAGCTGATCGCCGAGCTCAATTCCTCGCATACGTACAACAATGGAGGGGATCTCGAAGCACCGCCCAGACGTGATGTGGGAATGCTCGGGGCGGATTTCGCCCTCGAGAACGGCGCCTATCGTATCAAGAAGATCATCGACGGCGGAGCCTGGGACAGTGAAGTTCGCTCGCCCCTTCGCGAAGCGGGAAGCAACATCAAGGAGGGTGATTACATCCTCGCGGTAAATGGGACTCCGATCGACACATCAAAGGATCCATACGCCGCGTTTCAGGGAATGCCCGATATGGTTGTTGCCCTGAGTGTGAACGACAAACCTTCACTCGCTGGCTCGCGGGTGGTGCTGGTGAAGACCCTCGCGAACGAGGGACGGCTCCGCAACCTCGCCTGGATCGAGGCCAATCGTCTGCACGTCGACAAGGAAAGTGGCGGGCGCATCGGCTACGTCTATGTGCCGAGTACGGGCATTGACGGTCAGACCGAGCTGGTGCGCCAGTTCCGCGCGCAGTTCAACAAGGACGGCCTGATCATCGATGAGCGCTTCAACAGCGGCGGCCAGATACCTGACCGGTTCGTCGAGATGCTCAACAGGCCGGTGACTAACTACTGGAAGACGAGAGAAGGAGCGGACTGGCAGTGGCCGCGGACTGCGCACAACGGTCCCGCGGCGATGCTCATCAACGGTTGGAGCGGATCGGGTGGCGACGCATTTCCCTTCTATTTCAAGAAAGCCGGTCTCGGCCCGCTCATCGGGCGGCGCACCTGGGGTGGACTGATCGGAATCTCCGGCACTCCAAATCTCGTCGACGGTGGGAACGTCACCGCGCCGACGTTCGCGATCTACAGCACCGATGGCAAATGGATCATCGAGAGCCACGGCGTCGATCCTGACATCGACGTCATAGACGATCCGTCGCAGATGGCGCGCGGAGTCGACCCGCAACTGGAGCGGGCGATTCAGGAGGTCATGGGTGCGGTTCGTCGGATGCCAAAGCGTACGACTCCGCCCGCTTACACCAAGAGAACCGCCGCAACGGCGGAGCGCTGAATTAACGTCGGCGTGACTGGCCACACAGACGAAAGGCTTGAACCCGGATGCTTCGGATTTGGAACTGATAACTCGGATCGCTCCGAGCGGAGTCACAACTCCATGAGCGGGGTCGTGATTTTTTGTTTTGGTGTCTCTCGGAATACAGGTCCGATCGGCGCCGGTAGCATCCCGAGCGGCAGTTCCCAAAAGCTCCCGGCCCGGCGAGAGCCGTAACACCCTTTGGAGCGATCCGAAGCATCGCTTCAAATCCGAAGCATCCGTGTTCAAGTCTTCCGTCTGAGTGGCCCGACGAAACGGAGTACAAATTGCGTTGACCTCGGCTGATGCCTAACGGACCTCCAACGCAAACGCTTCGCAGCGCTGCCGTCGCCGCGATGGTGCAGAACGGATTCGATCCGGAATTCTCTCCGGCAGTGATGCGCGAGGTACGGTCGCTCCACGAACCAGCCGATGATCCCCTTCCGCCAGACGTTCGCGACATGCGCGCGCTTCACTGGTCATCGGTCGACAATCGGGAATCGCGCGATCTCGACCAGATAGAAGTAGCGGAGCGAGCTCGTGATGGCTCCATCCAGGTTCGCATCGGCGTCGCCGACGTCGACACTCTCGTCCAGCTCGGCTCCGCGGCGGACGAACACGCGGCCGCGAATACGACATCCGTCTACACTGGCGTCGCGGTTTTCCCAATGCTGCCCGATCGGCTGTCGTGCGATCTGTCGTCGCTCAATGAAGGAGAAGATCGTCTCGCGGTCGTCGTCGAGTTTGATGTGGCTGCCGACGGGACCATTTCGAACACCTCGGTCTATCGGGCACTGGTCCACAACAAGGCAAAGCTTACCTACGAAGGTGTGGGCCTCTGGCTCGAGGGAAAAGGACCGGAGCCGCCGGCGATCGCAGCTTCCACCGACCTGCGCCAACAGCTCCACATTCAGGACGAGGCCGCGCAACGGTTGCGCCGAGCGAGGAGCATCGCGGGTGCGTTGGATTTCGAGAGTGTGGAAGCCAGGCCGGTGGTGGCGCACGGCAAGGTTGTGGACCTTGCCGTCATCAGTCGCAACCGCGCCCGCGACATGATCGAGGACTTCATGGTCGCCGCGAACAGATCCGTCGCCACCTACCTGATCGAGCGCGGGTCGCCGTCGCTGCGGCGAGTCGTGCGCGAGCCGAAGCGATGGGATCGCATCGTCGCGCTGGCCGCGGACGTGGGTGAGGTTCTTCCCGAAAAACCCGACAACGTTGCACTGAGCACCTTTCTCGCGCGTCGTCGTGCCGCCGATCCAGACCATTTCCCGGACCTGTCGCTCTCGGTCGTCAAGCTCCTCGGCCCCGGCATCTACGTTCTCGAGCGCCGCCTCGGCGATCGCCGGCAGACAGGTCACTTCGGACTCGCGATTGCTGATTATGTCCATTCGACCGCCCCGAATCGCCGGTTCGCTGATCTCGTGACGCAAAGGATGCTGCGCGCAGTGACGTCGGGTGGTGCGCCTCCTTATTCCGATCAGGAGCTGATCGCGATCGCCAGTCGCTGCACCGAGCGCGGCGAGGCAGCGCGAAAGGTGGAGCGCATGATGCGCAAAGTCGCGGGCGCATCGATGCTGGCAGAGCGTGTGGGTGAGAGCTTCGCCGCGGTGGTGACGGCGTCGTCGCCGAAAGGCGTCTACGCGCGAGTGCTAAGTCCGCCGGTGGAAGGTCGCATCGTTCGGGGAGGACGCGGTCTTGATGTCGGCGATACCGTCCGACTGAAGCTCGTGGTGGCCGATCCAGTGCGCGGCTACATCGACTTCGAGCACGGTGTTCAGGGTGCATCACGGAAGCTCGAGCGGAGTCGTCGCAAGAAAGCGGCGGCCGATCGACTCCGCCCACACATCGGCCAAACGTTCGATGCAGAAGTCACGGGCGTATCCGAGAGTGGAACGTACGTCAGACTTCTCGATGGCTCGGCTGAGGGCCGCGTCGTGCGCGGTTACAAGGGACTCTCCGTCGGAATGAAGGTTCCAGTGAAGCTGGTGAATACCGACAGCGTGCACGGCTTCATCGATTTCGAGTACAGTCAGGGAGTCGACCCCAAAAAGGAAGAGCGATTGTCGCGAAAGCGGGCGGGCGCTGCGGCGCTCCGCGATCACGTGGGAGAGACGTTCCGCGCTGTCGTGTCGGGAATATCTAAGAAGGCGACGTGGCTTAGAGTCGTTCCCGGCAACATCGAGGGGCGCCTGGTTCGGGGACGTCGCGACTTGAGCGTGGGGGACGAGACGGGCGTGGTTTTGCTGGCGGTCGACCCCGCACGCGGCTTCATCGACTTCGCGCGCGAGGATACGGTACTTCCGGTCGTTTAGTGCTGTTCCGCTTGCCGGTTGTCCAACGCGCGCTAAGTTGGGAAACGATAGCGCCTCACGAAGGACAACCGGAGACTCACATGGCGGAAAGCGTTTACAAAGTGATCGAGCTCGTCGGGACCAGCACCGAGTCCTGGGAGAAAGCAGCGACAGCAGCAATCAAGCGGGCATCGAAGTCACTTCGCGACCTGCGTGTGGCGGAGGTATCGCAGCTCGACATATCTCTCAAGGACGGGAAAGTCGAGGCTTACCGCGCCAAGATCAAAGTTTCGTTCAAGTACGAGGGTAACTAGTTCAATCGGTCTTGTAGAAGAACTGCTCGCGCACGATTTTGCCGTCCTTCACCGTATACAAGGCCATCTCTTCCATCGTCGTACGCTGGTTTCTGGGCTTGGACGTAATCTCGTAGTTGTAGTACACGGCGAACCTGTCCCCGTCACCGACGAAAGGCCCATCGACGGTGGCGGAGTGCACCTCATTGTTCGCGCCCCACCATTCGTTTTTCTGTCGAACTGCGTCGACGCCCTTGATCTCACGGGGCATCTGCTCGTTTCCCATTGATTCGACGCTGACGATGTCAGGCGAATACAAAGAGTTGATCGCATCGATGTTGCGGCCCGCTCGGCATAGTGCGACGAGCTCCTCTGCGACGGTGGCGGTGTTGGTGGGTGCGGCGGTTGTCATGTGAACTCCTGGATTCGGGTACCGAGCAGATATTAGCCGAAATTCACCGCGAAGTCAGTAGTTCATTTTTCCTGATGCCAATCCGAGACTTTTCGGCTTTCCTGATACTCATCCGAGACTTTTCGGCGTTAAATGCCTCTCAGGGACATCGGTGAAATCGACCTCATCAGGTAAGCGTCGGCAGGTGCGCTACTTACACGTAAATTGATGTAAAATCAACACTTACGACCTGGATGGGTTATACTCCGAGATACGATTCGATAGAGAGTTTTAGCGCCTGAGTTGATCGGTTTCGGCGCTGGCTCACCTGCGGTAATCCTCGAACGCGGGAAAGGGCAAATCAAACGGGGTGCTGGAGATATTCTCAAATGCAGAACATCAACAACAACACCAAGAGCAACATCAAGAGCGACAAAGGGCAGATAGCTCGTAGCGTTCGTTTTGAGCTCGCTACCGATAAGAACGAAGAGTTTCATACCCTCTTCAGAAACGAAGTCCTTCCAATCCTGAAGAAGCAGGACGGCTTCAGGGACGAGCTTCTGCTGGTGAAGGATCAACACGTCCTCGCCATCAGCGTCTGGAACGACATGGATTCAGCGCGTAAGTACGAGGCCGCTACATATCCGCAGGTGGACAAGGCGCTTCGTCCCGTAATGTCCGGAAGAGCGACGGTCGAGACGTTCAAATTCGATTCGCTGTCGACGATTGCCTGACACTGCATAGCTTCGTGAAAATCGGAGGGGCCCACCAGGACCCCTCCGATTTTTTTCCGTTGACCCACGGCAGGGCTTCGCCGGTTTCGCGGAGGTCTGCGCACGACCATATATTTTTTTGTCGAACCAAAACCCGCAACGAGGTACCATCCATGCGCCGTATCTATTTTTCCATCCTCCCAGTCGCCGCGCTCCTTTCGCTCGCGTGCACCAGCAAGGCTCAGAATGAGTCTCCCCGACAAGTTGCCGGTGGCGGAGTCTCCGTCCAGGGATGGTCGGGACAGGTCGACCCCAATGAGGCACAGCGTGGACAAACGCTCGCCAACGCGAAGCTCGCCAACGATGGCAGCGCCCTACACGTCACAACGGGGCCCGCGGTGGCGTACTGGAATCCGTCGAACACGGCGAGCGGCGATTACACGGTGAAGGCGTCGTTCACCGAGCCGAAGTACATGAACCTCAACGACCACCCGCACCCGTACGGAATTTTCATCGGCGGCAACAACATGGGTACGCCGAATCAGAGTTATCTGTATTGCGCGGCGTACGGGACCGGGAAGTTCATCGTTCGCGGTTTTGGCCCCGCACCATTTCAGGTCAATGGTCGCGGCGAAGAGAATGCCGCCGTGCACAAGGCAGCCGCAGCCGGATCACCAGTCAGCCAGGACATCGCCGTCTCAGTGAAGGGGAACAAGGTGCAGTGCGCGATCAACGGAACGGTCGTCGGCACTTACAACAAGTCGGACGTCGTCGGACCGGGTAAGCTGAAGTCGACCGATGGTGTCTACGGCATCCGCTTTTCGCACAACACAGAGGGTTTGGTCAGCGGCCTGACCGCGACGAAGCCTTAGTGACATAGGTAGGTTCTTTGGAGATCGGGGCCCGAGCGGTGCTCGGGCCCCGATTCTCTTTTCTGATAGGAAATCGACAGTCTGGTGGTAGAGAATTGACAGTCTGGTGATATAGAATCGACAGTTCCACGATATGAAATCGACATTTCGAGGCGAGTTTCCGTACGGCGGATACATACGATTTCAGCCGGCCGGAAATATGCTGTCACGAGCCCCGCTCCACACTGCGGCGCACAAGACGCCGACGGACGTCGGGAGCGAAATCTCAGACCCGCGGCAGCGAATGCTCCCGCGATAGAGGAGGGTACGTGAAAGTCACCACCGCTCTGGGGACTCTCGTAGTAGTTCCCGCAATCATCTGCGCTGCGGCCGGGTGCAGCGACAAGTCCCGCGATTCGTCACCGACCGCAGTCACCGCCACTGGCGTACCGGTTGGATTGGCGGCGGAACGTTCGTCCGACAATGAGGGGTCCAGCTCGAACTTCAAGATCTTCGGCAACGCCCACCTCACTCGCGATCCGGAGAACCCGGCGAACGTGGTCCTGCAGGTGAACACCGATGCGGCATTCAACGCCGCGGGCGCGTACAGAAAACTGCACAACGTCCAACTCTGGCAACTCGACCATCAGCTGAATTTCAAGTACGCGTTTGTCGCACCGCATAGCTGCGGGGGTGGATCGCCGCGCATAATTCTGTTGATCGATGCCAATGGAGACGGCAGATTCGACCAAGCGCCGAACGGGCCCGATTTCGCTCTCAATGGTCACGTCAATCCACCCGCATTTGCCGGGTGTCCCACGAGCTTTCCAACCGCGAACAATGGCGGCCCTAATCCCTCGACGCTGCTGTGGCGGTTCGAGGATCTCACGGACGAGCTCACCCGCTGGGAGATCACGCCGGGTAGCGTCGTTCCAAATATCCCGGGCTTCCCGCCCTATCCCGGCCCGAATTGGGATCTGCTCGAGCAGGTAATTTCCACGGCCTACCCAAATCATCGCGTGCTCGAAGCGATCTTCCTCGAGGACTTCAATCCTACGACACCGGGGACTGCTTACTACGATCTGATCACGGTTCTCGACCTCACTCTCGGCACACGAGGACAGGTGGAACCGGAAAGAGGAAACCGCGACGATTGACAACCTTGGATCGGGAGAGTGGCCGGATCCGGCCACTCTCCTGGGAGCAATCCGCCCGGTTCCAATCGTCTTCGTTGGTAACGCTCACGCTTCACGCGCCGATCAACGCGAGGATGTTGCCGTCCGGATCCTTGAACCACGCGTTCTTCTGCCCGCCGGCAATGTGTAAGTCTCCCTTTCTGGTCATCCCCGGAAAATCGTAATGCTCAAAGGCGATTCCCTTTGCCTTGAGATCCTTCACCAGGTTTTCTACGTCCTTGATCATCCAGGTGGCGGCGGTGGCTTTGTTGGTCCCGGCGAATTGGGACTGATAAACAAGCAGCTGGGAATTGCCACTTTTGTATGACACGGCCTGATCCCCTTCGGTGCGGATCGGCGTGAAAGCCAATTTGCCCTCGTAGAACTTCATGGCGGCCACCAGGTTCTTCACCGCAATGGTTGCAAGCGCATCATTGTCTCCAAGCATCCAAGCCTCCTGAAAAAAATCCGAAGTATCCGTTTCAATCCGAAGCATCCGTGTTACATCCGTGTTACATCCGTGTTCAAGCATTCGCGCCGCTGATATCGACCGTGATCGTGCGCCACTGGCCCTGATTGAATCGCAGCACGCTGAGCGCGCACCGCGTCGCGTGCCCGGCCAGAATCGCGATCCAAATGTCGATCGGATCGAGCCGGCTGACTCGCTGCACGACGAAGCAGATGCCGAGCGGAATTATGACCTGCGAAATGATCGAGATGTAGAGCGGGCCTTTGGTATCGCCGGTTCCCTGCAGGCCGCCAGTGTAGGTGAGCGCCACAGTGATGAAGAAACCGGAGATGGCGAGTACGCGGAGCAGCTGCACTCCCAGGTCGACAACCACGCCCTCGTGCATCCCGAACACTGCGAGTAGCGCGCGTGGGAAGAGCAGGAACGCGGTGCCGACGATCGCCGCGGTCGCGACACCAATCCCCGCCGCAACCTTGACCCCAGCTACTGCGCGCTCGGGCTTATGCGCTCCCAGATTCTGGCCGGCGATGGCCGCGGAAGCGCCCATCAGCCCCACCGATGTCCAGGTGATGAACGAGAAGAGCTGGCTGTAGCAGACAGTGAACGCTGCCTGGGCAGCCGCGCTTTGCGGAAGCGAACCCACGAAGCCCATCATCAACACTCCACCCACGTTCATCGCGATTCCCTGGATTCCCGTGGGGAGCCCGAAGCGGAACAGCGACTTGATGATGTCCCAATCGGGCCCCCAGCCGCGCCCGCGCGGGAACGACACTACCCATCCCCCGTTCCATAGCCTCCACAGCGAGTATACGGCCACCAGTCCTGACGCGATGCAGGTTCCCATCGCGGCGCCCTTCGTTCCGAATGCGGGAATGGGGCCGAGCCCGCGGATCAGGATGACGTTGAACACGATATTGAGGACGGTCATGCTGACGCCCAGAATCATCGGTGTGCGCGCGTCGCCCGCCGATCGCAGCGCGCCGCCCAGCATGAAGAACACGAGCATGCCGCTGCTGTACAGAAACATCGTGCGGATGAACGGCAGGGCTTCCGCTTTCACAGCCGGCGCGGCGTTCACGAAATCGAGCAGCGCTGGCGACGCGAAATATCCGATGGGCGCCATCACGAACAGCGACAATCCGATCGCGGCGATGAACGCCTGATAGACGGTGCGATCCACTTTGTCGTGATCGCCCGCGCCGGCGAATCGCGCGACGAGAACGCTCATCCCCGTAAAGAGCGACGAGATGAAGATGATGACGATCAGAAATATCTGGGAGCTCACGCCAATCGCGGCGTTGGCCTTGTAGCCGATCAGGTTTCCAACCATCGCCTGGTCTACCATCCCCTGAAGGCCGCCTATGATGTTCGTCAGCATGGTGGGCCAGGCGAGCCGCCAGACCGCCGAAGCCAATGGGCCTTCGACGATGGAGCGGTCGTATTTCCGCCGCTCCCGAACCGGAGCAGACGATGGAGCTTGCGCGCCCGTGAGCGCCGGATGCGCTGCTGGTGCCTGTGCGTCAGTCATCTCTATCAGCCGCGAAGTCGTGAGTCATCATGTTAATTCGACGAACGGGTAGCTCCCCAATCGACAAATTCGGCCACACTTGTTCGGATTGAGCGTCAAGTCGCACGGATGACCCGACTTATCCACGCTTCCACTGCATTTCCGATGTCGGCGAGAACCTGGGCGTCGGTTCTGCCCGACGACTTGGGAACGTGGAAGCTGTGATCGGCACCATCTACCCAGTGCATCTTCCAGTTTGGGCCAACGCGTTTGAGCACTCCTTCCATCAGCTCCGGCGTGCAGAAAGGATCCCGGGTGCCGTTGAAGCAGATGACCGGGACTTTTATCGCGGGAAGATGTGCATCACGGAGCTGGTCGGCTTTACCTGGCGGATGCAATGGATACGCGAGCAACAACAGTCCGTCACACGGGAATCCGTCCGCGGCCAGCATTGAGGCCGCTCTTCCCCCCATCGATCGTCCGCCGATTATCAGCTTCGTCGGCTTGATCTCGTCGCGCACTCTCGAGACGACCGCCGTGATGCACTCCTTGAGGCGCGGCATCGAATCGGGGCGGCCGGGCTTTTTTTCCTTATAGAGGAAGTTGAAGCGGACGATGTCGAGTCCGCGCGACCGAAGCACGTTCGCGGTCTGGACGATTCCGCGATCGTTCATGTTGCCGCCGGCGCCATGGGCGCAGACGAAGCACACGTCATGCTGATCGTTGGTCGACCGCTCGAAGACGGCGGAGGTCTCTTCGCTGCCAACCTTCACCCGCCATTCGGCGCGATCCGATTGGATGACGGCGTCGTCGGTCACGTTCTTCCATCCCGCTTATCGCCACCGGATGGTGGGAGCGACCTTCGCAGCACCTCGAGCGAGGCGCGAGGGAGCGCAATCAGTTCGGGCGGGGCCTCGTACATCCCCTCGAGAATCTTCTGGCGCGCTTTTGCGCCGGCGCCAGTCAGAACCACCAGCTTCACACGCCTGTCCTCCGGAATCGCCCGCCGCTCGGCGAGTCCACGCTTTTCCAGCCGGTCGACTATCCACGTCGCATTCGACGCATCGCATCCCCATTCGTCGGCCAGGGAGCGCATCGTTCGGCCTCCCGCCACGTCGAGCGCACTCAGTGCGCGGGCGTCGTTGGGGGTCAGGCCCATTTTGGCGAGCACGCGACCACGCTGCACCCCAGTCCGCATGAAGAAGTTGAACATGCGTTTCCACGCCTCCGCCGCCAAAGCGGCTTTGTCCCTCGCCATGGATTCAAAGCTACCAGCGCTCCCCGCCTTGATTCAAGCATAAACACCGTTTTATCCATTCAATAGTTGAAGTTCTTCAACTATCGCCTTACTGTTAACAATGAATAATCCGAGGATACTGTGATCAACGCGCACAACCTTCTCAAGTTCCTGCACGTCGCGTCGGTGATCGCTTCATGAACGTCTCAAGAGCAGGATCGCGCTTGTCACGGGGAGCTCGCGTGGGATTGGAGCGGCGATCGCCAGATTGTTCGCTCGTGAGGGCGCAAGTGTCGTTGTGCACGGCAGAGACCGCGCGGCACTGTCCCTGGTACGATCTCAGGTCGAACAGGACGGCGGCAGGGCTCTCGATGTCATTGGGGACATTACCAACTTCGCCGACATCGAGGCGATGCGGGCACGGATCGAACAGGAATTGGGGCCGGTCGACATACTCGTCGCGAACGCCGGAGGCAGTTTCACACTGCCCGGCCCGCTGGAGGAGATAACGGAGGATGGCTGGCGCGCATCCGTCGACGGCAACCTCACCGCGACTTTCCTCACGATCAAGAGCTTCCTGCCCGGCATGAAACAGCGCGGGGTCGGCAGCATTCTCACGATCTCATCGGCGGCCGCCAGGAGACCGCATCCCAACTCCCCGGTTGCTTACGCCGCGGCGAAGGCGGGCATCGAGATTCTCACGCAGCACCTCGCTACCCAGGTCGGCCCTCACGGCATTCGCGTCAACTGCATCGCTCCCGAAACGATTCTCACTGAGCGGAACAATTCGCGAATTCCCGAAGCACAGAAAAAAGCACTCCTCGATGCTCACCCGATCAAGCGGCTTGGTACACCTGACGACATCGCCCGCGCTGCTCTCTTCCTTGCGTCAGACGATGCGGGTTGGATTACAGGCGTCGTGCTGGATGTTGCGGGCGGGGCAGTGATGGTGTGAGGCCGTGCGCGGTCAGGGCGTGGGTGGCGATTCAGGTACGAGTCCCATCTCGTCGAGGAACCGGGTCCCCCCAGTAGTTTTCTCAGCCCTCGACTTGACGCGTGTCATCACCAGCCGCGACTTGGTTCGCGTCATCCCGACGTAGAGGAGACGTCGCGCTTCTTCCAGCTCGACCCTGCTGACCTCCCCACTCGGAGGCATCGGGATGAACTGTTCGTCCTCGACTCCGACTATGTAGACGCGCGAGAACTCCAATCCTTTTGTCGAGTGCAGGGTGAGGAGATTCACACGATCGCGCGCGGTCTCGACACTGCGATCGTACCTGGAGAGCACGGCCCGTTCCAGGAACGCGCAGATCTGCGCCGGAAGCTCGCCGTTCGCGCAAGCTTCGATAAGCCGACGCAGTCTCGCCATCGTCTCGGGATACCGCTCGTCGGCTGTCCGCTCGGATCGGAGACGCTCCATCATGTCGTGACCGCCGAGCAGCGCGATCAGCTCATCGACGCTTGGAAGCGATGCGTCGCCGCACAGGTCACGCTCGACACGATAGCAATCGAGGCAATCGCTGTGTCGGCCCAGCGCATAGACGGGCACGAACTCGAAGAACTTCCGCGCTTCCGCGCAGAGAGACTCCCGATCGCTGAGAGCCAGTCCGACCGCCAGCTGGTCGAGAAGATTCACCAGAGCTGTTTTGCGGGCGTACTCGACCTTGGTCTCGCCGAGCGCGGGAAAGACGCGCGCGAGGGCGCGGCAATCGTCGAGCGCGTTGTGGGACTGACCGCTGTGAATACCGTAGCGTCGAGCGAGGTGCGCCAGCTGTCGACTCGTTGAGTGGAGCGTGCGGGCGAGGGGGAGTGTGTCGTACGTCGAGAAGTCCCTGCCGCGAGGAAGCTTGGCGGCCATTCGGCGCAGAATCGGGAAGTCGAACTCGTAGCCGTTGTGCGCCACCAGGATGTCCGAGCCGCAGAAATCTCGGAACTCCGTCCAGATCGCCTCGAAGTACGGCGCATTCGCTACATCGCTTTCCGATATGCCGTGCGTATCGAGCGCGCCTGCCGTGATCGGCACCCTTGGCCTCACCCGGGTGTGATACTCGCCGACTATGCGCCCGTGACGAACCCGGATGGCGGCGATCTCGACAATCTCGGCCCGCTCGACGTCCTTGTCGGTCGTCTCCAGATCGACGACCGTAAAGTCGCGAAAAGTGTTGGCGAAGTTGCGGGTCTTCACCAGCTGCGCAGTCTTGAAGAGTCCAAGCGCGAACCCGAGCGACGGCAAATCGGCCGGTTGGACTCGACGAGCATCGGCGGGTGGTGCGCCCCCAAGCTGTACGGAGCGGACGCCCATCTCCGCCAGGATTTTCTTCGCCGCTATCTCGAGGCCGCCGAGCCGCGGAACCCAGACAGGCGTGCCCTCCTCCATCGCACGCTGAAGTTTGTCGGCCAGAACTACTACTTCGTCGTGCGCAGCGGGGTCACTGAGATCTTCGTGGTGTTCTTCGAGGATCGTGCGGTACGTCCCGACTCGCTGAGAGAGGATCTCCTCTACGAGAGAGGAAAGTGCGGTGTGAGTCTTCGCCAGCGCTGCGAGGTTCTTGAGCGAGTACATGCCGCGCCAGATTTTCTTTCCGTCGCCGTGCACGCGCGGGAGAGTACGGGCCATCTGCTCGAGCTGCTCCACGAGAGTTGTCCCCGTTTCTTCCGATCGCGCGCGCGCATCGTTGAACAACGCTTCGGGAAGAACCGTCTGATAGAAATGCTCCTGATGGATATCGTCTTCGGGGCTGGCAATGACCCGCAGCGCGGCGAGCACGTATGCGACGACCTTGTCGTCGGCGAGCGCTCGTCCCTGCGCCAGCCGGCACGGAATTCCGGAATTCAGAAACGCGGATTCCAGTGAGCTCCCGATCTTGTGCGTGCGATACAATAGTCCGACGTCGCCCCACCCGATCTCTCCCTCGTGATCGGCATGGTCGCGGGCCAGATCGTCGATGATCCAGGCGGCTTCATCATCATCGTCAACGAAAGAGAGAGCTGTGACAGGGAAAGTCGATTGCGCTTTGGCGTCCTGGGGCGTTCGATCCTTGAACAGCTGCTCGTTGAGCGAGACCAGACGCCGGGCGTAAGCCATGATGTCGCTGGGACAGCGCCAATTGTCCTGGAGATGATGGAGACGGTCCTCTCCGACGATTCTGTAATTGTTCGCAAAGGTGGCGAAAACTCGTGGATCGGCACCGGTCCACGAATAGACGGATTGCTCGTCGTCGCCGACGGCGAAGACGTGGTGATGATCATGCGCCAGCTCGCGGATGATTCCGTACTGCACCGGATTCAGGTCCTGGAATTCGTCGACGAGCACGACATCCCAGCGGCTTCGCACGGTGGACGCTGCCGTTGGAATCCTGAGCAGCTCAGCGGCCTTGAGA
>JALYZH010000273.1 GCA_030948945.1 Gemmatimonadota bacterium
GCTCCCATCCGTACACAGGCGCCTCCGCCAAACCGGGAGACGCAACGTGGCTGATCGGTCGCGCGGCTGCTCAGGACCTCACTCCCCTGCACCCCGCGACCAGAACGAGATCGAGTGTGCAATTTCACTCATCACTTCTGTCCAATATCATTTCATCAATGACACTAACTCGGCGAAAAGAAGAAAAGCCCGACAACGCGCAACGCATTGCCGAGCTCCAAGTTGCCCCTCCTGGGCTCGAACCAGGACTCTCCTGATCCAGAGTCCATCTCAGAAAATCACCTTTTGCTGCAAAATGCCGGACTAGCAAGGAGTTCCGAGCGTCGGATGCCGGACTCGATTGCTTCGATTTCTACCAAAAAACGGGAGAAACCGCACCCGAAACCGCACCAGGCCGATGGGTTAATGCGCCTTGGGCATCGCACCGGTCGGGGCAAGGCTCTTGATCGCGCTCGGCGCAACACTGGCGTATCCTGCGGCTCGACCGTGTGCGAGTGCAGGACGTCGAGGCTATTCGCGGGCTCGCTGCGCAGGCGCGACGTGTCCGCTTTCCAACCTTGGCCTTCCTACTCCCGTTTCCTTGGAACCGGAAGGTAAGACCCTTATCGAATAGCCAGAATTTGCTGCTGTAGCTGCTTGTGCAGTTCGCTCGCTCGGGCTTCAATACGGGTCTTTTCGGCCGGCGACGCGTTCTTGTATTCTGCAATTAAAGCTTGCGATTCCTTTTGGATGGCTTGAAAACCGGGTGAGGTTGTCAGTGCCTCGTGTAACTGTGTGATGCGTGCCGCCTCGGCAAATACTTGCTTATGTGAACGCTCAAGGATCGCCTGTTGCTCCGCGACGAATTTGGCGCGTGCGGCGGAAGTCTTGACGTTCAGCAAGTCAGTGAACTTCGTAGACGCTCCCGTTTGCTGCGTCGCAAACTTCTTTCGCATTTCGTCGATAAAGGCCTGTTTCGTCATCTGCTTGCCTTCCACGGTGAGGAGCGCAGTGGGCGGCAGTTTGCGGAATTCTTCCTTGGTCGGTCCCGCGGCCGGCTGCTGCTGCCCGGGTATAGTCGCACCTTTGGTGGGCGCAGACGGACGCGCCGGGACAGGGGCTTGCGCCACGGCCCTCCCGGTCAAGATTCCGAGAACGGGAAGAAAGGCCAGTAGAACTCCGCATGTGATGGGGCGAAATCTCGTTTCATTGGACATAAGGTCTCCTTAATTTTTGATTTCGACCACTCTGCAACGCGAAACAAACGCGACTAGTACGGATATCCGGTGCCCCCCAGATTGCGAAGTGGAGTGACGTTAGGGGGTCCACTTAGTGCCTTTCGGTCCCATGATATAGAGGTTGATCCCGTAAGCGGTATGGGCCGTGTGACCGCCACCGACGAAGCCGCCGCCATCCTGCTCAAAATACACGCTCAGCTCAACTGAATTTGCCATTCCGTTGAAACCCCCAGGAGGCTTGACGTCACCGTAAAAAGTTGAAAGAGTAGTAAAGTCCATGTCGTAAAACACCCAGCCGTTTTGAAGTGTAGCCGTGAATCGGTCGACGCCCATATCGTTACCGTAAGAGGTACGATGGGCGCCTGTCGCGCTAAAATCACCCCAGTCCCGCCTCGGGAGTTGGCAGTTATTGTCGTCAGCGCCCTGGGAGCAATCCGCTTGCACATCGCTCGAGGGCAGCACGGCGAAATCGCGCGTGGCGATAAATTCGACGGGTATGAGATCGCTACTCGGGCCGTCGGAACGGGTGATGGAGAGCTTCGCGGAGACGTCCGTCAGTCCTACCCAGTTGGTAGGGAGTGTTCCCGCGGCGAAGGTATCGCCCCACTGCATATTTTCGAGGGTAACCCTCGTTCCAGAAAAGTAATTGCAAGGCTTACTCGGAATTGGGCATAAGATCAATTCAAATTTGCCGAAACTTCCATCGGGAGCAGCAAAATTCTCTCCTTGGACGATGACGCCGCCGCCCGGGGTGATCTTCGAGAAGGGAAACACCGAAGTAATCAGTGGTCGAAGCGACATGCATGACCTAGTAAGAGCGCAGAGGGTCGGGAGAGTAGAGGCGACAACAACCGACCGGGAACGCAGCCTCGGACTTGGAGGAGCGGGAGGAACGGGCCGTTGGCCGAGAGAAGACGATAGAGGCAGAGTAAGGAGCACGAGCCAGAGGCCTGCGAATTTACCGCCAAAGCGGAATCTCATTTCACCCTCCTCATCTGGGGAGTTCCGTCGGCCGAAGGTCTCGCTCTTTTGGGAGCGTTTCCACCAACACAAAACAATCGTCCTGCCGCCCGTATGTCGGGTGATTCCACCCATGAGCTTGGTTTCACCATAGCCGGCGCCGCGAAACTCATTCATCCTTTGTAAATATCGTAGGCCTGCATGAAGGCTTTGTGCAACGGCCGTCCCCCAATCAATAGCCGCGGGGCAAGAAAGAGCTCCCAGTAGAGCGCCGTAGGCGAGGTTGCGATATCTGGTTTCTTAGAGATCGGACTCTTACGTCTTTGATTTCGACCACTTTGCAAGGGTAAGGTCGCGGCTGGTAATCTCACTTCCACTTAACACCTTTCGGCCCCATGATGTAGAGGTTGATGTAGTATGTAGTAAATGCCCCGTCGCCGGGCCAGCCGCCACCATTCTCTTCCCAGTACACTCTCAACTGAAGAGAATTTGAAAGCGGATCAAAACCTGCGGGAGGCTGGGCATTACCGTCGCGATTTAATATCTCATTGGCGAAGTCCATGTTGTAAAACACCCACCCATTCTGAAGAGTGGCCGTGAATTGGTCGGTGCCCATATCGTGGCCGTAACTTGTCGTGTGTACCACCGCTGCGCTGGTACCGGAGCGTCCACCTTCGTCACAGTGGGTCCAGTCCGCGCCCTGGGAGCAATCCGATTGCACGTCAGTCGAGGGCAGCACCGCGAAATCGCGCGTGGCGATAAAACCGACCGGTATAGGATTGCTGATCGCGCCGTCGGAACGGGCGACGAAAAGATTTCCGCTGATGTCCGCTTGTGGTCCCCAGTACGTCGGGATTGTCCCCGCAACGAAGGTGTCGCCCCACTGCACGTTTTCGAGCTTCAGAGTGGTTTGGAACTTGGACGTGCAAGGTGATATACTGCATAAGATCAATTCAAATTGGCCGAAACTTCCATCGCCCGCAGCAAAGTTCTCTCCTTGGACGATGACGCCGCCGCCAGGAGTGATCTTCGAGAGGGGAAACACCGAAGTAATCACCGGTCTGAGCGAGGGGCAGGATCTAGTAAGAGCGCAGAGGGTCGGGAGAGTAGAGGCGACAACAACCGACCGGGAAATCAGCTTCGAGCTGGGGGGAGCGGGAGGAGCGGGCCTCTTCTGGCCCAGAGAAGACGAGAGAGGCAGAGCAGTGAGCACCAACAAGAAACCTGCGAATTTGCCCTCAAAGCGGAATCTCATTTAATCCTCCCCAGCTAGGAATTCTTCCGGTGGCGCGGTTGGACTCGCCGCGTCACGAAGTTTTTCCGTCGACGCCCAGGCCGGCTGGATATTGAACCCTGTCTCGTGGCCTGTAGCGGAACGGTGACAGCGCACGAGTACTGTGCGCCGTGTCGGGATGCTGTTTCCAAAGGGACGCGGCTAAGGCAGAGCCGCCCAGGGCGACACACCTTTCGGACCTGTCACCCACACGGTGATCGCGTAGTACGCCGCTCTTTCCGAGTAATACTGTGAATATTTGTCCATCCAGACTTTGCACCCCCACCCGTCCACATCCACTCGTAGCGTTTGGGCAGTGTCATCCCAGGTGGTCACGGGAGCATGCGCCGACGGGAGCACCTCCACTTTCGCGCCCGGGGAGGCGTTCATTGCGCATTCGGGGGACATATCGAAATTCGGGGATAGGTCCATAGACTCGATCTGATATCTGCTCACGCGGTAGCCGGGGGAAAGCCTCTTGAAGCTGAACACATCACTGGCGCGGTTGCTCCAACTACTTCCGGGCTGCGCATCTTTGTAAACCGCAACCGTCCTTCCAGGAAAAATGGAATCCCTCGAAGGCCCCATTAGCAGGGACGTCTTGAAATTCGGGCAGCCGGGGGCCGTGAAGGAGCTGAGTGGAGGTGGGCGACTGAACCCGGGGTCGCACCCCTCCACTAGTTGGGCTTCCGCAGAGGGAAACTCCGTGAGCATGAGCTCTTGTCGACTCGATGGCGGGGGGCTGACCTTGATTTGAGAGGGGTTCTTCGGGTTTGCGTTGCCCTGCACCGGTTGCTGCGTCAGGGGGACGCTTACAACCGGGCCCTTCACGAGCGTTCCGGATTGTAGCATCTGCGCGCGGAACGTCGACGCGTAGAACCGGCTCGCTAGGGCGGCCATCGCCGCCTCATTTTCTCGCGCGCGCGCCGTCGCCGGCGTCGACGCCGGCGGCGACGGTGGCGCGGGCCTCGTCGACTGAGCCGGAAGCGCGTCGGACAACAGACCAGCGAGCGTGCCGACCAGCACCGCGGCCCTACGTACGGGCCGGCAAGGTTTGATCTGAAGCCATATGGCCCTCCGCGTCATCGCGTCCTCCTCTTGTGAGATAGTGGACCTCCACGCTGCGCATCGAGCCAACTCCCCACCCATTCCCCGCCGCGGCGCCGGCGCGAGCGAGGTACTGCACACGACGGAGGGCTCCAACATCGCTGGGCGTTAACGTTCTTATTGCTTGTCAGAGCAAATGGCGTACAGCTCGATGGCCCCCGACACTGTCAGGGTTGGGCTACTGCTCGAGATCCTCACTCGCCAGCCGTTCCCCGTTTCCGTCGGACCGCTTCCCGCGACCTCCAGAAATTGAGCGAAGTCCTTCCACATGCGAGAACTATGATAGTATCCACCGCCGAGAACGAGTTTACCCGCGGGGCACAAGACCGTGACGGTCTTCTCCCCGAAGTCCGGAGAGTTAAGAGGCAGAATCCGAAACTGCGCTCCCTCCACCACAATTTGATACCCAGCAGGGTTGCTCGTTCTGGGAGTTGCGACTTGTACGGCAGCTCCCGTCGGCGCGGGACCGACCGCTGCCGGCCGCGCCGGTTGCGCGTCGAGCGGATCGGCCGCGAAGGCAAGCGAGGCGGTGAATAATGCTGCTGCTAGCGCGAACATGTTGATGCGTGATCGGACGGTGAGAATAGGAGTCAAAGCCCTAGGTCGGAATAATTCAGTGCGTGAGACCGCGCCGCCGATGCCGTAGAACACAATGCCGACGAGCGGGCGCATAACTCCTCCTGGGAACGGTCTCCGTCCGGCGACCGCCGGAACCGGTTCTACCCGAGATCCGTTGCGCTGCCGAAATCGAAGTGAGTCAGAGTGTCGGCCAAACCGCAGCCCGACCACCTCGCCTTCACTGCGGGAGGGAAGATAGGGCCCATCGTCATGCCGCTCTCAACTTGTCAACACGCTGGTGGACAGCACGTTAGATCTGGAACATCCCGCGTGGACTAGCGGATGACGGTAGGGGCAACGACACTTTGATCCGCGCTCTCCGACCTCTTTGGGCTTTCCATCGGGTTCACGCCGGCTCGCAAGCGCCACGAGAACTGAACAGAAGAAGGGGTCTCAGGACTAGCGCTGAGTCGTGAAAATGGCCCGATGCTCGGGCGCTGCGGCGGTGGAGGGTGCCCCGGTCTTTGGAGGCCGTTGTGGGCTCAGAACCCATCCTCAGGCTAAAGGAACTCCGCGGCGCCTGATGGTCTGGATGTACGTCATGCTCGGGTAACTACCTCGCTGAGGAGGAATCGTACGCGCGGCCACGCCGCTGCCCATTCCTATCGGGTGGAGATCTGGGTCTCACAAGTTGCGCGATCAATCACGGTGTTCGCGGTGCGCCTGGAAGAAGCGCACTTCAGGACTTGACACAGCTCCTTGGGAATGCCATCGAGGGAGGAGGGCGCTGCCGCCCCGGGTATCGGCGGCCGGACCGCGAGATCCTCATCCTGGGAGGCACATCGTGCCCACGCCAAAGCGCATCACCTCGCTCTTCTCCACGCTGATGCTGGCGGCTCCCCTCACCGCGGCGAAGACGCCCGCACCCACGCCGGAATCCCGCCTGCGGTCGATGATGCTCGCCTACGAGTTCTCCGTCCAAATCGAAGGCACGAAGCAAGGGAAGTTCAAAGGGGATCCCGGGCGAGCCGGAGGAGCGGCCAGCGATAAGATCCGAGGACTCGCTTTTCAGTATGAGGTGACGTCCCCTCGCGATCTCGCGAGTGGACAGGCAACCGGGAAGAGACAGCACAAGCCGATCATCGTGACCAAGGAGTGGGGGGCCTCATCGCCCCAACTTTTTGAGGCGCTCGCCACCAACGAGGTGCTGAAGGTCACCTTCGAGTTCCTCACGACCAAAGCGGACGGCACAGAGGAGGTGTTCGAAACGATCAAGCTCGCCAACGCCACCATTTCCGACATCAAGCAATACACCACTGGCTTGGTGGACGGTGCCGGGAAGAGCGCGACCACCGCTCGCCACCTCGAGGACGTGTCGTTCACCTTTCAGAAGATCGAGATGGAGAACAGGGACGGAAAGACCTCGTGGGTCGACGACCTGGGCGGAGTAAGTAGAAAGCCGGACTAAAGAGGGAAGGCCGATTCACGTGGTCGGGACCCGCACGCTTGAATGCGAAGACGGATACCATCAGCGGTAAAGATTGCTCAATCACGCTTTCGGCCGTATTCGGATCTCTTCTTTTCTCTCAGTTCGGTTCGCGATCAGACACGGTCATTAGTTCGACAAACAGCCGCGTGGAATCGTCGCGCGGTCGTTTCCCCGCGCGGAGGAACAGCGATGACAGTCCCACGACGGAGCTACGCGTTCGGTTTGGCCAGCCTCTGTGCGCTCCCGGTGCTGCTCGCGGGCGCCTCCTTCTCGGGCGCGGCGCCGCGCCCGCAAGGTGCTGAGGGCTCTCCTGGACGCGCGAGCTTTCCTCCCGCACAGGCCCCCTCCGCCAGTTGGAAGGTCGTCAAGGACCGCAAAGGTCTGTGCCAAGTCTCCGTCCCCGGGGGCTGGGCGTCCGCCCTTCCTGGCATGGTGATCGCCCCCGGTGGGGGGACGCACGCCTCGCTGAGCTCCTCGCCCGGAGGGTCGTTGGCCGAATTCAAAAAGACCGCCACCATGGCGTTCAAACCAACGAAAGTGACCGAGGACAGTCCCACCCGGTACGCCTTCCAGTACGGCACCAGCGGCCTCCACCGCTACGCCGCGCGCTCCTTCCCCGGCCTGGTGTGCGCGGCCGAGGTGGACGTGTCCGCGACTGAAAAGGCCGCAGCGTTGGCCGACGACGTGACCAAGATTGTCACCAGTCTCGATCGCGCTCAATCAGCCACGAAGGTCCCGCGGCGTAGCCGACGGCCCGGCGACTGACGGACGCGCACAGAGGGTCGAGTCAGGTATAGCTGACTGCCTGCCCACCAGGCGAGCGAGGACGTCGCGTGGATCAACTGGTGAACTCGCTCGGCCTGCTGTTCGGGCTTGCGCTTGGGATTCCCCTCCTGATTGCTCTCGGGCGGCTCCTCAGCCCGCGTCAGAGCCGAGTTCTCCCGGTCCTCCTGCCCATCGGATTCGTTGTCGCCCTGTTCCTGGGAACATCGCTCTATCTTGACCGGGCGGGCTCAGTCACCGGGGGCCACATCATCATCAAACGGGAGTCAATCCCGTCCACCCGCCGATTCGCCGCAGCGCCGCTCTGGCTCCGCGCGTTCACGGTCGCGGTCCACTACCACGCGGCCGGGCGATCTGAACCGGTCATCACCGATCTGCGAGTCTCCGAACGGGACTACGACCAGCTCCACGTAGGGACACCTGTGGACGTGCGCTACCTGCCGATCCGGCCAAGCATCGCGCGCTTGGTCGGCCAGTCGACGGCGACATGGCTCCAAGACGTCATGCAGCCGCGGAGCCAGCGGACGGCGGAATTGTGGCTGGGCGCGCTCGTCGCCGCTGCACTCTGGCTCGTCGCGTGGTTGAGGCAGCGCGGCCCTGGTCGATGGTGGCTCGCAAGCATGGCGTCCGTCCTCTGGCTCGCCGCCTTCGGGCTCACGATCACCCAGCGGACCGATGGTGCTCCCTCAGGCGAGACGCGCCTTGTCGCCGTCGCCCGTGTCCGACGTATCGCCGAAGTCCTTTACGGATCCTGGATTCCGGGATGGGTCGCGTATCCGTATCGCCGCCTCGCCTACCCCTACCGTCGCGTGGAAACGCTGTTCGTGCCGCGTGGACTCGGGGACACGGTGATGGCGCTGGACGACATTGACCCCGCGAGCGCCGCCCGCCTGGCGGTGGGCGGACCGACCGTCGTGGCCTATTCGCCCTCCCATCCTCGCCAGGCAACGATCCGTGACGCGACGCGCACGTTTGCGGAACGGAACAGAACGGCCAGCTGGATCGGTAATGCCGAAGGGGCGGCTGTTATCGTGGGGGTCCTCGCTCTCCTCGCCATCCTCCGGGGCACCGTCCATCGAGCGGGGCGCCGCTGGCTGGAGAAGGTTTCTCCCCCGCGCTCAGGCGCAGAATCGTAAAGGAGTCGTCTTGAAATCGCGCATACGCGATCGCCCGCCGCGTTTCTTCGACTCGAGACTCGTCAGAGGGCAGCAGGCGTCGCGACCTTCGTGAGATTCTGCTATGGTAGT
>JALYZH010000160.1 GCA_030948945.1 Gemmatimonadota bacterium
ACCTTGACGCTGTTGCGCATGTAGTTGGTGCCGTCGATGATCCGCTGCGAGTACGGATACATGTCGCTCGCCGTGTAGGCGTCGAGGATCCACTTCAACTGTCCGGCGTCGTTGATGGTCAGGTACGGATCGTTGTCGAAGTCCAGAAACGGCATCGCGGTCGTAGCGCGATCCATCACGTTTCTGCGATAGAGGATCTTGGCGTTTCCGCGAATGTCGTCAGAAAGGAGGATCTTCAGCGAGCCGAGCTGGAAGGCGTAAAGCACTCGGCGTAGGATCGATCCGATCGCAACCCCACCGCGCCCCGTGTAGGTCGTGTAGATGTTGGCTTCGCCTGCCGGATAGTCGAACTCTTTCTGCTTTGTGCCGACGAACACGTACTCATTGGTCAGCTCGCCGTAGTAGATCTGCGGGCGCGTCAGATTGATCGAGATCGTGGAGACGGGTGGAAGATCCTTGATGAAGAGAACCGGAAGACCTTCGGTGGTCACCTGATTCACGGGAGCCATCGTAAGACCCATCCCGTGAGTGAACGTCAGCCGCTCGTTGATGAAAGTCCGCGTCGGAAGCGATTCGGAATTCAGCTCGCGCGCCGCGACGTGCACCTGCCGGTACCTGCCGTCAATCGTATAGCGATCGTCGTCGACGGACACGAAGTCGTAGTAGGTGCGAATCTCTTGGAGCTGGCTGAACGTCTGCTTGAGAAGCGGACGTTCCCACAATCTGACGTTGTCGACGGTCGCGGCGTTTGCCCTGATGTTCGCCATCGTCAGCTGGACTTCGCCAGACAGGTCTCGTGATTCGACGTGGTCGAGCCCCCACGCCTTGCGAGTAGCGTCAATGTGGTTCGTGAGATACGGAGCCTCGCGCGACAGCTCGTTCGGAGAAACGACCAGCTTCTGGTAAGCCGCCGGCACGACCCCGCGAGCAACGACGCTCACGACCGCATACAACACTGCCGCTGACACGGTGGACCAGATCAGTTTTCCGCGGGCGACTCCTACGGCGACCCATATGGCGGCGACGAGGGCCGCGATCGCCGAGACATAGAGTCCCGGAAGGGCGATGTGCACGTCGGTGTAGCTGGCGCCGAGTAGCGGGCCGGTGGTCGAATAGAGAAGACTGGCGGTGCCTACGATCCAGAGGCGGATGGCAATCAGCGCGAACAGCAGCACCACCAGCACACCCAGGTGGCGCGTGGCGCGCGGCTTTGCCGTTGCGCGCCGCGGCGGCAGCGTAATGTCGTTCCGCATCCAGTACATCACGGCCGTAGCGACGATCGACAGGAACGCAAGCGTGATCAAGGTGCCGAGCACGCCGGCAATCAGCGGAAGCTTGAACAGGTAGAACGAGATGTCGCGCCCGAACAATGGATCTCGGGTTCCGATGGGAACTCCGTTGAATCCTTTCAGGACATCCAGCCACGACGCGGCAGCTGAGACCGCAGTGAGAAAGGCCAACACTATGGCGGCAGGAAGGAACAGTCGGGTAAGCATGCGCGACACATCCACACTCACTCCGTCGCCGCGATTCACGTACAGGACCGGAAACCCGGTGCCGGTACCCCGCGCGAGGCGGACGTTGCCGTAGAAAAACGCGAAAGCGAATACCGCCCCGGTCAGGAAGAGACCGATTCGCCAGACAAGCGACGTGACGAAGACAGACTGGAAGCCGATCTCGTTGAACCAGAGCCAGTCAGTGGCGAAGCTCGCCAGCCACGGTACTATGATGAGTGCGATGAACAGCCCGGCAACAATCCAGAGCACGATCCTTCTGAGGGATCTGGGCAGTGGAGGCAACCGGGCAGGCGCGGGCCGCTCGAAAGGTGATGTCATCCGGGGATCAAAATGCCACTCCGGCGAACCCACTGCCACCCGTCCGCATCGGTCGGGTGTCGATGCAGGCGTTGCCACAAACGCAAAAGAGCATCCGAAGATGCTCTTTTCTAACGTCTCTTATCCCCTCGGCGCGGGCGGAATCCGCTAAGCGCGCGGAGTGGACGCCTGCTTCGTGGTGATGACTACCACTCCATATGACGCGTCGGGGCCATACTGCTCGAGCGCCCGGTGTCCCTTGATTACCTGAACCGCGAAAACCTGCTCGGCGCTGAGCGCGGGTACCTGGTTCTTGGGGTAACGGACACCGTCTACCACAAAGAGGAGCGGGACCTGAGGCGCGGTTGGAGCGATCGAGCTTGCGACCGACCGTCCGGCCGGCTGGGTTGAGAGTGTCCGCTCCGTCGTGCAGGCGGTGGCGGCGATGAACGCGAATGCGGCGATGACACTTGTGATTTTCATTTTTCCCCCGAAGCGGCGACAACCTCATCAGTAAGCATTGGCTGTGCCAGCGCTCCGACCCCTTAATTATGGGGTCAAGCTCAGCCGTAGGCTAGGTTAGGGCCGCCAGCTGCCCTTCGCGACCTCGGGGACGAAGGAGTCGAGCCCGGCCGGCGGGAACTCCAAAGTCTGTCCTTTTTGGGCACTCATGTAGGCAGCCATGAGGATCTGCACCACCTCTACGCCGTCATCGAACGTGAGCATTGGCTTCTCCCGGCGAAGAAACGCGCGAGTCATATGGCGGTTCTCGCCGGCATAGCCGTAGACCGAGCTTTCGTCGGCGACAACTGGCATGAGGCCGATTTCGGCGTTTTGCTTTTCCACGAGGTCTTCGCCCGCTTTACCCTGCACGTCCCTGCTGAAGAACATCTTCAGGCTGCTGTCGAGAGTGTTCCAGGACAACGAGTACTCGGGTCCCAGTAATTCCGCCGACAATCTCAAACCGGCACCGACGAAGCTCCACGACGTTGTGACTTCGCCGATCAGCGTTTCACCCGACTCCGCTTCGTATTCGATGGTCGCGCGCGCAAAATCCTCCGACGGACGCCTGGTGTAGTCCACTTCTTTTCCCATCGACTGCGACAGTCGCTTCGCATATTCCGGCCGGCTCCATTTGAGCGACGCGATGTGCGCGCTGATGCGTTTTGGCTTGATCGATGAGCGTGGCGCGCCCGGCTCTGTCAAAAGGTGCCGGACGACTTCGACGGAATGACACATCATGTCGTTGAGTACGCCCCCACCCTGCAGGGTGCCCTGCCAGAACCAGGGCATGTGAGGCCCATTGTGCTCCTCGGCCGCGCGCGCGAGGTAGGGCCGGCCGGTGAGCGCGGCACCCCGCGCCCAAATCAGCTCGCGACCGCGAGTGATATCCGGGGCAAAGAGCTGGTTCTCCAGATAGCCGGTGTTGAGGCCGACCCCGCGTATCAGCGCGGCAACTTTTTTTGCCTCGGCGACGTTTCGCGCCAGAGGTTTTTCGCAGGCAATGCCAAGAAGACTGCCTGCGCCGCTTTTGATTGCGTCTACGATCTCCTCGATGTTCTCGATGCGGGCCTGGTTGGGACCACACAGCCACAACGCATTGATAGCGGGGTCGCTGACCATGTCGCGGATGGATTTATACGACCTCGCGTCGCCGACGTCGTGCTCGCGCGCCAGTGCGGCGGTGGACGCCGCGTTTTTCTCATTCGGACTCCAGACTCCACGCACATCCGCATCGCGGACGGAGGCGAACGACTGGATGTGAAAGCGGGCGTTGAATCCGCTGCCGATGAATCCGATTCCCAGACGGTCTACGCCCATGTCACGTTTCGTTGAACGTCATGCGCAGCACCGTCATTGAGGAGTGAGACGCACATTCTTAGGGTCGAACTTCGCGTAGGTGACGCCGAGCTTGGCCAGCGCTTCGGGTGGACAGCCGTCCCAGCTCGGATTGAAAGTGTTGCCGATATAGCGCAGGTCCTCTACTCCCATGCGACTGGACCAGAATCCCGACGAAGTCAGATCGCGGAATTGATTGAAAAAAGTGACGCCGTCGGCCACCGTCGCGTGCGCGCGCGCCGGCCAGGCAATGTCGTTTAGAATCTGGTCGCGCTCGGCAACGCTGGCGTCGGCGAATGGTTTGCCGAATCTGGCGCTCGACAGCGCGTTGATCCACTCCAGACCGGTCCGCATCCAGCTCTGATTGGAAGGGCGGTCCGTCATCATAAAGTCCATGAACTCCGGGACGCCGGCATCAGTAGCGCTGCCCGACCGCTCGTCGCGTGGAATGATCATATCGCTCAGCACGCCAACCGTACGAAATTCTGCGGGCGTGAAGAACCTCGGGGCGAAGGCGACTCCCTCGGCGGCCAGACGCCGCGCATTTGCCACCAAGCCCCAGGCTCTCTCTTGGTCCGCGCTCGACAAGCTGAGGGCGGCACCGAACGGAAACACCGCGAGTATCCGCACTGCCTCGCGACGGTTCATATCTTTCGCGGACACTACAGTGCCCCCCGCTTCCGTTCCTGTGCGATGAACTCGCTCGTGCGCATCGAGAGAGCGAGAATCGTCCAGGTTGGATTCTTGTCGGCTTGCGACACGAACGGCCCCCCGTCGGTGACGAACAGATTCTTCACATCGTGCGCACGACAGTTTGGATCGAGCGCGGAATTGCTGGGATCGGCGCCCATTCGCACGGTTCCCAGCTCGTGGATGATCGATCCACCGGTCGCAATGCCGTATCCAGCGCCTTGTTCCGGCATCTTGTCGAATACCTGACCGCCCATCTGATCGATAAGCGCGCGAAAGGTTTCCTGCATGTGCCGAACCTGATTGTACTCGTAGCCGGCCCACTGCCAGTGGAAGCGCAGAACAGGAATGCCGTATTTGTCCTTCGTAGTCGGATCCAGCTCACAGTAACTCTTCTCGTTGGGAATCATCTCCCCGCGGCCATCGAACGAGATCGTGGCGCCATAGTAGCGGCGGTAGTCGTCCTTCAGGGATTTTCCGTATCCACCGCCGGACGGATATCGGTGCACGCCACCCATGAATCCGTAACCAGGCGGATGCAATCCGCCGCCGACCTCTATGTGGTATCCGCGGGGAAAGCCGAGTTTCTTGTTGTCGCCCCACCACGGCATGTAGATGTGGTTGCCACCGACGCCGTCCTCGTTGTGCGGGACGTGATCCATCATCTTCGGAATGAATCCGGAAACACTGCTTCCCGTCGTGTCCGTGAGATACTTGCCGACGACACCACTGGAGTTGGCGAGCCCGTTTCGGAACGTTGGCGATTTGGAATTCAGAAGGAGGCGCGCGGTTTCGCACGCGCTGGCTGCGAGCACCACTACTGGAGCAGTGACGTGGCTCTCCATTCCGGTTTTCGTGTCGATGTACGTAACACCGCTCGCCAGACCCCGATCATTGAGCGTTACTTCTCTCGCCATCGCATTCGTCACAAGAGTGAGCTTCCCCGTCTGGAGTGCGGGGGCGATCAGAACGTTGGTCGACGAAAAATTGGAGTTGGTCGCGCAGCCACGCCCGCACTGACCGCAGTAGTGACAGGCGGGACGACCGTTGTGATTCCGCGTAATCACCGACAGACGAGCGGCCACGCAGGTAATGTTGAGCTTGTCGGAAGCGTCCTTGACCATCAGCTCGTAGCAGCGGGGTCTTGGCGGTGGAAGAAAGTATCCGCCGGGATGATTCGAGAGGCCGTCGTTGTTCCCGAACACGCCAATCAGCTTGTCGATCCGATCGTAATATGGCGCCAGATCTTCGTAACCGATCGGCCAGTCGTCGCCGAGGCCATCGCGACTCTTCGCCTTGAAGTCGTCGGGACCGAAGCGAAGCGAGATCCGTCCCCAGTGATTGGTGCGTCCGCCAACCATTCTGGCGCGCCACCACTTGAAGTCGGTTCCTTCCGCCTTTGTAAATGGCTCGCCTGCGAGCTCCCATCCGCCCGTGCAGGCGTCGAATTCGCCGAATGGACGCTCGGTCGTTGCGGCCCCACGACGAGGTGACTCGTACGGCATCTTGAGCATGGCCGAATCACGGGTGTTGTCCCATGGACCGCCGGCCTCGAGCAGGACCACGTTCGCGCCCGCCCGCGTTAGAACGTAGGCGGCCATTCCACCACCAGCGCCGGATCCTACTATGCAGACGTCGTATGCCTTGCGGGGTAAACGGCGGGCGAAAGTCATCGACTACGTGCGGTTGAGGACACGAGAAAGTAAGGCGCGCGGGCAAACGCGACCAGTGCGGCGGGACGTCACTTTTGTGTGCCCCAAAGAGGGGTTTTCCCCCGGGGAAATCAAGGGGTAAGTACATACCACGAGTAGTGACTTAAGCAGGCGGAAAGCAGTCTGAATATCGAGCGGAAGTTCTCACGCCAACCGGATCGCGCGTGCCCATGCATTTGACAAATGACAGCGCGAATTTGTACCGCATCGAGACGACGCGCAAAGCCGTCATTCTCACGATGCTGGGCGGCGAAGAGGTACGGGGAAACGTATTTATCCACTCTTCCTCGTATCGCCCGTTCGAGCTCGAGGACGTGTCCGAGCTGTTCAATGCAGAGACTCCGTTCTTCCCTCTGGAGCTCGATAACGCCGAAGTAATTCTCGTCGCCAAAGAGCGAGTCGCCGAGCTGGCAGCTGACAGAAGCGAAGACCCGTCAGACCAGCCTCCTCGCGATCCGCCGTCCCCGACCGCCCTTCTCCAGGTAGTTCTGGTCGGAGGAGAAATTCGTCTTGGCTCGATTCGCCTCGAGGCTCCGCCCGACCGCGCTCGGGTGCTCGACTATTTGAACGCGCTCACCTCGCGTTTCCTCACGCTCTATACCTCCAACGAAGCCCGGTTGATCAATCGTTCGTTGATCGACCGCGTTCGTCCACTGGACTGAAATGGCCCAGCTAGATCGCTTTCTCAACATACTCGTCTCCAACAACGCCACGGCACTGAACCTGTCCGAAGGCGAAGTTGCGACCGTGACGATCAAGGACTCCGCCCGCCCGGTGATGAAGCAGCCGCTCACCAGCGCGCAGATTCTCACGCTGGTGCGCGAGATCACTCCGTCGGACGCTCCCCAGTCGCCCGATGCACACGGCCGGACGCGATTCGACTATTCGTCAGCCGATGGTACGTTCGAAGTCGCGCTCACCCAGAATGGGAAGATTTCGGCGCGAATCGAGCGCAAGCCGGCTAGACCGAGCGCAGTCAGCGCGGCAGAACCAATCCCTGCCGTTGCAAACCCGGAAGCTCCAGCACCGGGAGAGCCAAGAATGGCAGCCGCCAAAGCTGAAGCCCGAAGAGGCGAAGCGGCCCCACGTGCGGCAGGTGGTGTCGACCACGCACACAACAAGATCGAAAACCTGTTGAGGGTGCTCGTCGGCAACAAGGCTTCGGATCTTCACCTGCGCGCAGGCTCTCCACCGATGCTCCGCGCCAGCGGCGAGATCGCGCCAATCCCCGGAGAAGCGGTCCTGAGCTCGGATGACATCGACTTGATGCTCAGCTCGCTGATGCTCGACCAAAATCGCACCGAGTTCAAGGAATTGAACGACACGGACTTCGCCCACGAGATCCACGGCGTCGCGCGCTTCCGCGGCAACGCCCTGCGCGATCGCAAAGGAACCGGCGCGGTATTTCGCGCGATTCCCGCAGCCGTCGTCACCGTCGAACAGATGGGACTCTCGCAGGAAGTGCAGCGTCTCTGTCACTTGACCAAAGGACTCGTGCTCGTCACCGGCCCGACCGGGTCGGGCAAGTCGACTACGCTTTGTGCCTTGATCGACCTCATCAACCGTACGCGATCGGATCACGTCATCACCATCGAGGATCCGATCGAATTCGTCCACGAGAGCAAGAAGTGTCTGATAACGCAGCGTCACGTCGGAGTGCACACTTCCTCGTTCAAGCACGCTTTGCGCGCTGCGCTGCGCGAAGATCCTGACATTGTGCTCGTTGGTGAGCTGCGCGACCTCGAAACAGTCTCAATGGCGATCGAAACCGCCGAGACCGGTCACCTGGTGTTCGGTACGGTGCACACATCGACCGCCGTGAGCACCATCGACCGCGTGATCGACCAGTTCCCCCCCGACCGGCAGGCGCAGATCCGCGTCATGCTCTCCGAGTCGCTCAAGGGCGTCATATCGCAGGTGCTGTGCAAGAAGATCGGCGGTGGCCGGGTGGCAGCGCGCGAAATCATGCTATCGACACCGTCGGTCTCGAACCTCATTCGAGAGGGCAAGACGTTCCAGCTGCCATCTGTGCTCCAGACCTCACGCCGGCTGGGAATGGTGACGATGAACGATGCGCTGATCGAGCTCGTCGATACGAAGCAGGTCGAGCCGCAGGAAGCCTACCTCAAGGCCACGGACAAGGTCGGCATCATCAACATGCTGAAGCAGCGCGGCAAGGATACGAGCTTCGCGGACGTTGACGAAGCGCGCTCCGCTGGAGCGGCTAACGGCGCTGACGCCGGGTCGAAGCCCGCAGGACGAGCAGGTGCTAGCAAATAAGCGCTACCGAGTCAATGCAAAAAAAGCCCTCCGATAAGGAGGGCTTTTTTTCTGCTACCCGGCATCGATCTACTCCATCATGTGCTGCGTGCCAGCAGCGCCTCGCGTATGACGCACCAGCAGGAGCAGCGGGATGAGCGCGAGAATCAGGACCGCGCTGAGAACGTAGATCCTGCCGTACGCGATTACGCTGGCCTGCCCCATCAGCTCCCGGTCGAGAATGCTGAGCGCCCGCTGGCGCGCCGTCCACGCGTCGGCTCCCCGCGCAACCATTGCCCTGGTCAGCATGTCCAGCCTCGTGAGCGTCGTCGGGTCACCGCTTGCCAGATGCTCGGAGAGTATTGCGCGGAATTGCGCCGTGTAGTGCGACAATAGCGTGGCGATGGCCGCGATGCCGAGCGAGCCGCCCAGCTGCCGGAAGAAGTTGTAGAGCCCCGTGCCCTGCGGGAGCTCTGCGTGCGTGAGCTCGGCCAGCGTGATGGTCGTTAGCGGAACGAACATCATGCCGAGGCCTACCCCGCGCATGATGAGCGCCCAGAAGAAGTCTGTGCCGCCGCTCTCCCCGGTGATGCGGGAGAGCTTGAACATCGCCCCCGCAAATAGCAGCGCGCCAATCGTAATCAGTATGCGCGGGTCGTACTTATTGGTGAGCCGCCCGACAATCGCCATCGACAGTGCGGTGGCCAGCGCACCGGGGGCCAGGAGAATGCCCGTTTGCTGCGCCGTCATCTGGAGATTTCCCTGCAGGAACACGGGGAGCGTGAATACCGAAGCGAACAGCCCGACACCCATCACCACGCCGAGGAGTGTGCCCACCCACATCTGACGGTGTCGCAAAACCCGGAAATCGATGACCGGGTGATCGATCGTGAGCTCGCGCCAGACGAGCATGACACCCGCAACGACGGCCGTGACCGCCAGAGTCGTCATCGAGCTAGACTGGAACCAGTCCTCTCGCTGACCGTACTCGAGCAGGTACTGCAAGGATCCGACGCTCATCGCGAGCAGCGCGATTCCGATGTAGTCCACGGAAGGCGGCCGCTGCTGGTCCTCCGGATCGTGCACGTAGCCGATGATCATCGCTGTCGCGAGCATGCCGAGCGGGATGTTGATGTAAAAGATCCACGGCCAGCCGTAGTTGTCGGTGAGCCAGCCGCCGAGCGTCGGACCGATCGTCGGACCAACCATGACGCCGAGCCCGAAGAGAGCCATGGCGGTGCCGGCCTCACGTCTCGGGAAGGATTCGAAGAGCACGGCCTGGGACACGGTCATGAGCGCACCGCCGCCAAGACCCTGGACGATTCTCCAGAAAACCAGCGCAGCCAGAGAGTGCGACGCGCCGCAAAGAAAGCTCGCGACTGTAAAAATGATTATCGATCCGACGAAGTACCGCTTGCGGCCGAAGAATTCTCCAAGCCATCCCGTCAGGGGGATGATGATCACGCTGGCAAGTATGTAGCCGGTGGAGACCCAGGCGATCTCGTCGAGACTCGCGCCGAGGTTGCCCATCATGTCAGGCAGGGCGACGTTGACGATGGAGCTGTCGATGACCTGCATCAGCGCCGCGAGCACGACAGCGAACGCGATCAGGTACTTGTGCTCCGCGCCTTCCGGCGACGCGGCGAGGGGCTCAGCGAGAGGTTCTTCTTCTATTGGTGCAGGTAAAGCCATGAAGTGCGGGTGTTGGTTGCACGCGTGTCATGCAAACCGCGTCCCACAAATCTAAATCATGGAGCTTGGGCGGAATCGATTCGCGCCTGTCGCGCGGCCACGGAGTCCGACGTCCTCAACGCCCTGTTGACGGCTTTGGCGCCGGGGATCAGCGATCTGGCGAGAACGCTGTCCTTCTCGCGCTGGGTCAGCTCCTGCTTTTGTGCGGTTTCGTCCTTGCCGCATGCAATCAATCCTGCGGCAAGAAGTGCTAGTGCGACTCCAACGTTGCGTGACGACAAGAGGCCTCCGGTCAGGTGGGTGTGGTGCTGGCAAGTTGACGCGACGGGGACTGCGGGAATGGCGCCTCAGCCTTCGTGCTTCCATCACTCGGCTTGAAGAACAGGGCAAAGAGGATGAAAACCACCAGGGCACCGACAGCCGGAACCTGCCAGATCGCGTGCCAATCGTGCGTGACTCTCAGGCACTGGTGCGCCGCTGCCGCCGCATCGCCGCACGCCGCGTCTGGAATCGCAAAGCGGTTGACTACCCATCCCGATGCGAATGCGCCGATGAAGTAGCCAAGCCCGTTGGTGACGAAGTTGATGAGTCCTTGCGCCGCGGCGCGGATCTTTTCACCCGCTCGCTGGTCGGTGTAAATCTGACCGCTCACGAAGAAAAAGTCGTAGCAGACGCCGTGAAGCAGAATGCCCAGATAAATGAGCGACATGACCGGCCCATCAGCGCCCATTCCGAACGCCAGATAACGCAGCGCCCACGCGAGCATGCCGACGAGCATGATCACCTTTATGCCGAACCTCCGCAGCACGAAGGGGAGCATGACCATGAAGATTATTTCCGACATCTGTCCGAAAGTCTGAATGAATGCCGGGTCGGGTGCGTGTACTTCGTTGAGAAAGGGATTCGCGAAGGTGTAGTAGAACTGAACCGGAATGCAGAGCAGAAACGAGCCCGCCACGAAGATGAAGAAGTCGCGGTTGCGCAGAAGCTGCAGCGAGTCCAAGCCGAGCGCATCGCGCACGTTGAAGGTTGCGCCAACGGATTTCGGCGGCGTGTGCGGAAGCACGAGTGAATAAGCTGCCATCAGGATTGAAGCGCCGGCCGCGAGTCTCAGCGGAAGAACCATCGCGTCGGCGTGAAATACCTTTCCCACGAGAAATCCGGCGACTATCCATCCGATCGTGCCAAGTACGCGGATGAAGGGAAAATCGCGTCCCGGATCGCGCACGTGATGAAAGGAGATCGAGTTTGTCAGGGAAAGGGTCGGCATGTAGCAGAGCGCGTACAGAATCAGCAGCGGATAAAACGTGGCGAAGGACGTCTGAAGCGAGACTAGCCACATGAATACGCCACCAAGCAGATGCAGAACGGCCAGAAGTTTCTCGCTGGAGAAGTACCTGTCCGCGATGACGCCCATGAAAAACGGCGAAGCCAGGGCAGCGATAGCGGTCGCACCGTAAGCAAGGCCGATCTGACGGTCGGTGAAGTGGAGTGTCTGTCCGAGGTACGTGCCCATCGTCACGAACCACACGCCCCAGATGAAATACTGGAGGAACATCATGATCGAGAGCCGCGAGCGGACCGCGCTCACCTGATCTCGCGGATGCGGACGTTGCGGATCCAGAGCGTCGCGTCGTGATCACCCTGAATCCCGATGTAGCCTCGCGACGCGCGCCCGAAGTGTAGGTAAGCGCTGAACTTGCTCGACTTGATTCTCGCTTCCCAGTCCGGACTTCCAAGATCGTATTCGAGAAGCTTCTGTCCGTTCATCCAGTGCTGGACGTGGTTCCCGTCGACGATGATCAAAGTGGAATTCCACTGGCCGGCGGGGTGCACGACGCCGGCCGGGGCGGGATAGAGCGCGAAGGCCGACCCTGCAGATGTCAGCCTGCTTTTGCCATCCGGATGCCCCGCATCGTCCAGAAGCTGGTACTCGGGCGCGCTCCAGTAGATGTGATCGTATTCCTCCGTACCGCGGTAGAACACTCCCGCGTTTCCGCCCGGACTCAGCTTCCAGTCGAGGGCAAGCTCGAAGTTGCCGAACTGGCCTTTGGTAACGATGTCGCCGACCGGATTGCTCTTGGTCAGGACGCCGTCAACGATGAGCCATCCCGGAGGCAAACTCTGCTCGCGGTACCCGCGCCACAGCGACGTGCTGGTCCCATCGAACAGCGGTCGCCATCCGGCGGCGCGTTGCTCGTCCGTCAATGTGATCGCGCCAGAATTGGTCGAACCGGGAACCGGGACGCTGTTTCCCGCCGGTGCGCAGCCCGCGGCAACGAACGTCAGCTGAAAAATGATCAGCGCGCGTCGCAAAAGATGGCTTGAAGGGATAACACCTCGTGGCGGTAAAGGATGTCGCGCACCATCAAAAAAACCTTACGGCTTTCCGATTCCAGCTGCAAGTAAACGACGCGTGCGTAGATGCTTGCGCGCGACCGCGTTCTGATGCAGCGTTTCGACCGTTGGGCCCACGCTTGTCGCCGCCGACTCTCAGCGCTGGAGGATTCGATGAGGAGATTGCGCTTTCTGGCTGTAAGTCTTTTCATGGTCGTTGCCGCCGCGTGCGCGGTTCAGCAGAAACCGCCCGCAGCGAGTGGAAAGGCAGTCGTGGAGGCTTATGTGCGCGCGTGGAATCAGCACGACTCCGCGGCCCTGGACACGATTATGGCTCCTGACGCGATTCACGAGGACATCGCGCAGAACTATCGCGGAAAAGGCGCGAAGGAGATCAAGACCTTCATGCGGGGGGTGATCGGCGCGGAGCCGGATTTCAAATGGTCCGTCACCAACGGCATCGAGGACGGCAAGTTCGTCGCGCTCGAGTGGACGTGGACGAGCACCTATACAGGTCCGGACCCCGGCGGAAAGCAGGTGACGAACAAGCACTTATCGGGCAGGGGATCTTCCTTCGCCGAAGTCGAGAACGGCAAGATCAAGCGCTTCACGGATTATTACGACCAGGCGAGCTTCTTCCGGTAGCTAGTCGACCCGGGGGCGCGGGCGCTCCTAGTACAGGCCGCTCTTTTCACGATGCCTGCTCGTCTCGAGCCAGGGCAGGATCGTGATGCTCAATCGTGGGGCGCGCTTGATTCCTGGAGTCGCCGTTACGGGGAATCCGAGGTCAAGTCGAACCGTCGCTCTGCCGGGACGGCGCGGGACGAGCGCTACTCCCAAGCCCGCCGCACCGACCATGAAGTCTTCGGATGCATTGCCCGTCGAGGCTGGATCCCATCTCTTCGAGACAGCGCCAAACATCGACGCCTCGAGACCCTGCGATCCCATGAACGCCAGATGCCTTGTCCGCTCGACCGAGACCGAGAAGGCGGACTCGGCCAACCGCGCCCGCTTCGGTATGAAAGCGAGCGCGCGATCGTAAATGCCGAGGGCCCGCACATCCGGATCCGGATCCCGCAGGTTCTCGCCTGCAACTGAGATTCGCCACAGTCCCCGTGAAGCGGCGTGCTCGGCCGATACAGCTACGCGAACCCGGCTTGATTGCCATTGTCCGGCTCTGCTGTACCCCGACGCCCAGATGTCGCTAGCAATCCGACTCCGACGATTCGGGAGCCACTCCCGTCCGAGCCAGCCGTCGTAGTGGGTCATGAAATTCGAGCGCTGGATCTCGGCGGGACCTGTGGTGTCGGGGGCCGCAACCGACCCGCGTCCGACGGCCACAACGATTTCGCCCTCAACCGTACGCGGGACGTCGACGACCGCGGCTCCCGGCAGGAGCCACGTCAGCGTATCGTAAAGTGACGACACGATCGATAGTCCAAGCTCCGGACCCGTGAAGTGCCGATCCATTCGAACCGGGCCGACGATATAAGCGGTCGGTGACGCCAGCAGTGAGGTATTCTCGGATTGCGCGCCCGCCAGCAGATACACGGCATGAGCGCTACGGCGCGGAGTCAATCGCACTCCAGCGAGAAACTCGCCCCCAACGCGCTCGAAATTGTCTGCCAGCGCGCTTGTCGGCTCATACTGCTGGTCGTAGAGATCGAGCCCGGCGCGCCACGGATCGGTGAGGGTCGCCTGGCGGCGGGCGATCGAAAGGCCACGCGACATTCCGTCGGAATATTGCTGGTATTGCGCGCGCGTCGTCATGCCCGTTCCGAAGCCGAACGCGTCCGACGTTGAAACGCCGGCTCCGAGGGAGCCATTTCGTGAGACTATCTCGACGCTCACGGTGCGGCCCGTTCCGAACAGGTTGCGCTCGGTCAGTCCAATTCGGGGACGGCTCGCGCTTGCCTTGATGTCAGGGCGCGTCGTCCACGAATCCCGCGTTACGACTCTGAGAGCGAGTGATTCACCCGATGGCGTGGCGCACTGGCGCGTCTCGATGTGGGCGTACTCGAGGAACGAAAGCTTGCGCAATCGGCGGAGAGATTCGGCAATGCTCAGTGTGTCGACAGTATCGCCAGCAGCGAATAAGAGCTCGCGGCGGATTACTTCGGGACGAGTCCGCACATGGATCTTCTCAACGATCCTGCCGAACCTGCCGAGCTCGGGCTTCGCGGTCTCCACCAGGACTGAATCAATACGATGCCCGGATAACGGGCCGAGGGTGACCTCGGACCTAAGGGCGGTGCACTGGGGCTGATCCTGAGCAACCAGGAGCGTGGGAACCACCGCCGCCGCAAACACGAGGGAGAGACGCATGGCCACTAGTATACGCTCGTAAACCTTTCAGCAACATGACGATGGCTAGCGGACGCGCCGCGGAGATTCCGCTTGCTAGAGTCCTGGTCGTGGCCAAACTCACTTTACGATCGTCTTGGAAATGAATCTTTCACAGTGATCGGGGTCATGCGCAATAAAATCTTCGCTTCTCTTCTTGCCGTCGGTGTTGTCGCGACGGGTTGCTCCAGACACAAGGCAGTCGCCACCGTGCCTACGCCTTCAACATCCGCTACCGCATCAGACGCCGCGGCCAACGAGGCCGCCAAGCTGCGTGAGGAGGCGGATCGCGCCGCCGCTGCCGCAAGGTCCGACGCGGACCGTGCTGCACAGTCTCGCGCTCAGGTTAACAGCACGCACACCACGCCACTTCGATTCGAGTTCGATCGATCGCTGCTGACCGATGAAGCACTTCAGCTACTCGATGCCAAGGTCGCAGCGCTGCAGGCCAACCCGTCGATTCGCGTTCGGATCGAAGGCAACGCCGATGACAGCGGCTCCGACGAGTACAACATGGCGCTCAGTCAGAAGCGCGCTGGTATCGCGCACCGTTATTTGACGGAGCGTGGAATCGACGGAACTCG
>JALYZH010000169.1 GCA_030948945.1 Gemmatimonadota bacterium
GGGTTGAGACATGACACCAATTACCGTCTGGCGGCACTATGACGCAGCCTGATTCCGGCAGCGCCGCGAGTCTCGTCAGCCTGGCCCGCGAAGCAGAGCACCGCGGGGATACAGCACGGTCGCTGAGGCTTTACGACGACGCGCTTTCGCTGCTCGCGGATGAGAAGGATCTTCCTCTTCTTGCGGACGCATTGAGATGGAAGGGAACAGTGCATCGCGAGCAGGGCGAAACGGAGATAGCAAACAGCTGCTACAAGCAGAGCCTCGTTCACGCTGAAGCTTGCGGCTCGTTGAAGGCAAGGGCTGCCGGGTACAACTGCCTGGCTATCATCGCGCAGCGGAGGGGTAATCTCACCGAGAGCGAGCGACTCTACGCCCAGGCATCCGAGCTGGCCGCAAAAGTGGGCGACGTCCGACTCCTGAGCATGATCGAACAGAACCTGGGTGTTTTGCTCAACATGCGCGGAAACCTTGCCGGCGCCGAGGCCCGATACTCGAGCAGCCTCGGCTCCTTTGACGGCGCCAAGGACGAAGAAGCGGTCTCGTGGGTTCTGAACAACATCGGAATGCTCTACAACAAGCTGGGACACTACCAGCGCGCCATCGAAACGCTCGAGCGTGGGCTCGCCATCGCCAAAGGACGCGGCGACACGCTGGTGGAGAGCATTCTCACCCTTAACCTGGCCGAGGTGTGGATCGCTGTCGGAAAGCTAGACCAGGCGGAGGAGGCCTGCCGGCGTGCGTTCGAACGCGCGAGCAGTCGCGGCGACCACCTCACCATCGCCGGCGCCCTGAAGTGCCGCGCGCGAATCGAGCGGGAGAGGGGCGCCTACGATGCGAGCATCGCCACGCTCCGAATTGCGATCTTCGAGGCCGAGGGCCTGGAAGACCGGCTCCTCCAGGCAGAGATGCTGCGAGAGTTCGGGCAAACCTCGAGAGCTCTCGGACACGCCGATGAAGCACGCCTCGCCTGGCGCGAGGCCGCGGAGTCCTTCGAGGACGTGGGCGCGCAGCACGAAGCAGCTGAAATCAACGCGTTACTGGCCTCGCTGCCGACCTAAGGCCTTCCTCGGGCGCGTAAGGTCGTCAGCCCCCTAGGAAAGCCCTAACCGCTTAGCGGTAGGTGACTTGGAGGCCCTGCTCCTCGTCTGGAATGTGAGCTCTTCGGTCGTTTGCTGAGCTCGAAGTAGACTGGCTATCTGACATTCCGTGCGTGGCGCGTCGAGCGGCCACGCCATACAGGACCGGTGCAACCATCTCAGCCCGAACGCAGCATGTCTCGGCGGAGCGCTGGAACTCTCACGTAATAGGTGAGAGCGCGGCGATCCGCGATGTCATTGCATTGGCGACCCAAGTGGCCACGAGTCGTAGCGTCACGGTTTTGCTCGTCGGCGAAACGGGCACCGGGAAGGAGCTGTTTGCGCGTGGCATCCACGCCGCAAGTCAGCGCGCGGCCGAGCCCTTCGTGGCGATCAACTGTGCCGCAATCCCCGAAACGCTGCTGGAAAGCGAGCTGTTCGGACACGAGCCCGGCGCGTTCACCGATGCCCGGACGCTGAAGCGCGGCTTGTTCGAAGTCGCTGGCGCAGGCACCGTGTTCCTCGACGAAGTTGCCGAGCTTCCACTCAAGCTTCAGGCAAAGCTCCTTCGCGTCGTGGAAGACAGGCGCTTCCGCCGCCTTGGCGGATCTGAGGAACGTGCTCTTTCAGCGCGCATCGTCGCAGGTACCAACTCGTCGTTGGAGACGGCCGTCGCCGACAATCGCTTTCGCGCCGACCTGTTTTATAGGTTGAACGTCGCGCGCCTGGAGCTGCCGGCCCTGCGCGAGCGTGAGGGCGACATTCCCATACTCGCCCATTATTTCGTCAAGCGTCACGCGGAGGCCGAGGGCCGCGAGAGTCTGCGCCTCGCCCCGGACTCGGTGAGCGCACTCGAGAGACATCGCTGGCCCGGCAACATCCGGGAGCTCAAGAACGTCATCGAGCGCGCGGTAGTGGTGTGCACAGGAGACGTCATTCAGCCCCACCACCTGTCCCTGCAGCGCCGGTCGTTCATACCGTTGATCGAAACTCCCGCCGGCGGCGTCATCCGCATTCCGTCCGAAGGAAAATCACTTCAGGCGATCGTCGATGAAGCCATTCACACGACGATCGGGCTCACAGGTGGGAATTTGAGCGCGGCCGCCCGCATACTCGGCATTTCGCGGCCGACTCTCGCGAGGAAACTTCGCGACGAAGGCTCCGTCCGCCGCACCATTCTAGCGTCGTCGTGACGGTCCGCTCCACACCCGGCTCCCGAAAAGGGGAATCACCGGAGATAAAGGCTTTGGTCGATGAGGCGAAGCTGGCAGAGCGCGAAGGACGCTGGAGCGACGCAGCTGTAAGCTACGAGTGCCTGGTGCGCGACCCCCTGGCCCACGAGCAGACGCGACTGTCCGCCCTGCGCTGGCTTGGGCGCGTTTATCTGGAGCAGGGGAACCGCGGGGCAGCTATGGATGTACTCGAGGCCGCGGTTGCCGCGGCGACTGCCGCCGGGTCTCCATCAAAGATCGCTCAGGCGCTCAACGTCGTCGCAATCGTTCACCAAACCAGCGGCGACCTCGATAGGGCCGAGTTCATCTACCGGGAAGCGAGAGTCACGGCGGAATCCATCAGAGATGCCGAGGCGATGGCAATGATTGACCAGAACCTCGGCACCGTCGCCAGCATCCGCGGCGACATTCGTGGAGCGCTCGCCTCCTTTCAGCGAAGCCTCGCCGGCTACAGAGCTCTGGGGATGCTCGACCACGCGGCGCAGGTTCTCAACAATATCGGGCTCGCCTATACCGACCTCGGTGAGCTCGATCAGGCGGAGGCTGCCTACGCGGAGGCGGCCGAGGCGTTCGGAGCACAGCACGATCATCCGAACGAGATGAACGTTGCTCTGAATCAGGTTCAGCTTTGCATCGCCACAGGCCGCTTCGACGAGGCGCAGGAGCGCGTCGAAACATTGCTCGCGCTGACGGGAGAGATTGCGCCATCCTGGCGCGGGGAAGTATTCCGCCACGTCGGAGTCATCGCCCGCGAGCGCGAGGATTACGTGAAGGCAGCGGAATACCTCGGACGCGCGGGCGAGTGTGCGGAGGAAGCGGAAGACCTGTTGCTCAAGGCAGATGTCGCCGAGCAGCTCGCGGAGCTGTATTGGACGCAGAAGCGCCATCGCGACATGCTCGCTCATCTCAACCAATCCCACGCCCTGTACTCTCGCCTCAAGGCGCAGCACCGTGTCGCTCAAGTGGAACGGCGGAACGCCGCGCTGGAGTCTCGCTTCCTCGAGATGGCGCATCACTGGGGCGATTCGATCGAAAGCAAGGACCACTACACCCAAGGCCACTGCGAACGCGTGGCTTTCTTTGCTTGCGTCCTCGCCGACAGTATGGGCATGGATTCGCGTTCCCTGTTCTGGTTCAGGCTCGGCGCACTGTTACACGACATCGGCAAGATCATCGTTCCGACGGAAGTGTTGAACAAAGCAGGACCGTTGACGGCGGATGAATGGGCGATGATGAAGCGTCATCCTGAGGCTGGTCTCGAGCTGGTGGCGGACATCGATTTCCCCGGAGACGTGCGGGCGGTTATCAGGAACCATCACGAGCGCTGGGACGGCACGGGCTATCCGGACGGTCTCGCCGGTGAGGAGATCCCGTTCGCTGCGCGAATCCTGTGCGTGGCGGATGTCTACGATGCCCTCACCACGGCGCGGTCGTATCGAGACAGCATGTCTCATTCGCGAGCCGCGAAGGAAATGCGCTCATCAAAAGGACAGTTCGATCCGCAGCTTCTCGAAGCATTCCTCAACTGGGCAGAATCCGCGGACGTCCCCGCGCGCCCGACGCCACAGCGTACTGTAGTCTTCAGGATGGACCAATTATCAGCACGAGTGTTGCCCGCATGAAGAAAGGATCTCGCGTTCCCGTGCTCCTGATGCTTTCCGCGCTAATGGTTGGTTGCTCTCAGGATGTTGGAAAGGCAGTCAGGGCCAAGGGACGCGTTGGAGGCACGATCGTGCTCTCCTCGGCTGCCGATGCCGATCTTCTCCTGCCGCCGCTTACGATGACATTGCAGGGCAAGCAGGTAGTTGATCAGATTTTCGACAACCTCGCGGACATTGGCCCGGGCCTCAACACTGTCGCCGACGCCGGATTCACGCCCCGCCTGTCCGATCGCTGGAGCTGGGCACCTGACTCGATGTCGGTCTCGTTCCACATAAATCCGCGCGCACGCTGGCACGACGGATCTCCGGTCCGGGCCGAGGATGTGCGCTACACCTTCGCGTTGGTGAAGGACACGGCGTTCGCATCTCCGCTCGCCTCCGATCTCGACAACGTCGATTCGGTTTCCGCCGTCGACTCGCTAACCGCGCGCGTCTGGTTTCACCAACGGACGCCCGATGGCTTCTTCAAGGCGGCGAGTCCGATTGCCATTCTTCCATCGCATTTGCTGAAGACGCTATCTCCTGCCTCGATGAGAGAGAGCCAGTTCGCCCGCTCGCCGGTGGGCAGCGGAAGGTTCCGCTTCGCGGCGTGGGATCGCGGCGAGCGCA
>JALYZH010000170.1 GCA_030948945.1 Gemmatimonadota bacterium
ATCATCACCAACGTCACGCCATTCGAGCCGGAATGGGAAGGATTCGTGACACTGGAAATCTCGAATACCACTCCCCTTCCCGCCAAGATCTACGCGAATGAGGGGATTGCTCAGGTTCTTTTCTTTAAGGGAGAGGAAGAGCCGGAAGTGTCGTACAAGGACAAGAAGGGGAAATACCAGGGGCAACAGGGAGTAACTCTGCCCCGGCTGTAACGTGGCCCTCGCCTTGCCGATTGTAGTAAGGACTCACCGTATTCGGAGGAAGCAAAGCTGATGCAGAATCGCGATGGAGTACAGAAGGGACCCCAGGATCACGCGGAAGGCCAACACGGCGCAAAGACACGCAGCAAGATTCTGGAACAGCTGCACTCAGGCAACGGCGCGGTAAAACCGAATACACCGAATGGGGTCGAGCCGCACAAGGACCTCGCCCATCACAACGCGGCGCATCGTCTGTTCGAGGAACGTCAGCAGCACGACGAAGCCGAGAAAAACAGCGAGAAGACCCGCCTCAACCGCGAGATCGAGCGACGTCACCTCGATCCGGAGCACATCCCGAAGATTTGAGCTCTCGAGGCGAACCCTCCAATGGTCGCTCCAGCTGAATTCGTCCGAAGCTGGAAGTGCACCAGGCGCGCCGGCGTCAGGGACGCGTGCCCAGCAGGTTGGCCCGCAGAAAGTCCCGATTCATGCGCGTGATCGTGTCGATGCTGATCTCCTTCGGGCAGGCCTCCTGACATTCGCCGTGAAGCGTGCAGCTCCCGAACTCCTCAAGCTCCATTTGCTCGACCATTCCCAGCGCGCGCCGGTAGCGCTCCGCCTGTCCCTGAGGGAGTAGTCCGAGGTGCGTGATCTTCGCAGCGGTGAACAGCGATGCTGAGGCGTTCGGGCAGGCGGCGACACACGCTCCGCAACCGATGCACGCGGCGGCATCCATTGCGTTGTCGACGCTTTCCTTCGGCACCAGGATGTTGTTCGCATCCTGCGCTCCACCGGTCGCTGCTGTAATGAATCCTCCGGCCTGGATGATTCGATCGAGAGCCGAACGATCGACTACCAGATCCTTGACCACCGGAAAAGCACGCGCGCGCCACGGCTCGATGTAGATGGTGTCCCCATCGTTGAAGCTTCTCATGTGAAGCTGACAGGTTGCAGTACCCGGCATGGGCCCGTGTGCGACGCCGTTGATCATGAGGCTGCACATGCCACAGATTCCCTCGCGGCAGTCGTGATCGAAAGCGATCGGAACCTCGTTGCGCTCCGTCAGTCGCTCGTTGACGACATCGAGCATCTCGAGAAACGACATGTCCGGACTTACGTCTTTCGCTTCGTACCGCACCATTTTCCCGGGCGCATCGGCACTCGCCTGTCGCCACACGTGAAGCGTGAGATTCATTACTTGTAACTCCGCTGCGACAGCTTGACGTTCTCGAACACGAGTGGCTCCTTGTTGAGAATCGGGCTCTTGCCCTCTCCCGCGTACCCCCACGCTGCCACGTATGTGAAGTTTGCGTCGTCGCGAAGCGCCTCGCCGTCCGGAGTCTGACTCTCCTCACGGAAGTGTCCGCCGCAGGATTCGGTTCTGTGGAGCGCGTCGAGGCACATGAGCTCGCCGAGCTCGAGGAAATCAGCCACACGTCCAGCCTTCTCGAGAGCCTGGTTCAGCTCCACGTCGCTCCCTGGCACGTTGACGTCACACCAGAACTCCCCGCGCAGCTCGGGAATCCTCTTGAGCGCGTGCTTTAGCCCGGCGTCGTTACGCGACATGCCGCAATAGTCCCACATGATCTTGCCAAGCTCGCGATGGAACGAGGCGACGGTCCGCTTGCCGTTGATCGACAGAAACCTGTTGGTGCGATCCGCAACGGCGTTCGTCGCCTCGCGGAATGCGTCATGTGTGACGTCGACCTTTGCCAGCTTCTGGCTGGCGAGATAGTCGCCGATCGTATTCGGGATTATGAAGTAGCCGTCGGCGAGTCCCTGCATCAGCGCCGACGCTCCGAGCCGGTTCGCACCGTGATCGGAGAAGTTCGCCTCACCGGTGACGTGTAGCCCGTCGATCGTGCTCATCAGGTTGTAGTCGACCCAGAGACCACCCATCGTATAGTGAACCGCCGGATAGATCCGCATCGGAACCTCGTACGGATTCTCGTCGGTGATGCGCTGGTACATCTCGAAGAGATTGCCGTAACGCTCCTCGATTACGTCCTTTCCCAATCGCTTTATCGCGTCGGCAAAATCGAGGTAGACGCCCAGGCCTGTCTCGCCCACACCGCGTCCTTCGTCGCAAACTTCCTTGGCGGCACGCGACGCAATGTCGCGAGGGGCGAGATTCCCGAAGCTCGGATACTTCCGCTCGAGAAAGTAATCGCGCTCGACCTCGGGAATCTGTCGTGGATCGCGCTTGTCGCCGGGCTTTGTCGGAACCCACACCCGCCCGTCGTTGCGCAGAGATTCGCTCATCAGCGTCAGCTTGGACTGATAGTCTCCGCTTACCGGAATGCACGTCGGGTGGATCTGAGTGAAGCACGGATTAGCGAAGGCCGCCCCCCGTTTGTACGCCCGCCAGATGGCGGTAGCATTCGAGCCCTGAGCGTTGGTCGATAGGTAGAAGACATTCCCGTATCCGCCAGACGCTATCACGACCGCGTCCGCTACATGCGATTCGATTGCCCCGGTGACCAGATTGCGTGTGACGATGCCGCGAGCCTTTCCATCGATGACGACGAGGTCGAGCATCTCGGTGCGCGGATACATCGTTACTCCGCCTTCGGATATCTGTCGCTCCAGAGCCTGGTAGGCGCCAAGCAGAAGCTGCTGCCCCGTTTGTCCCCGAGCATAGAAGGTTCGCGAAACCTGTGCTCCGCCGAACGACCTGTTGGCGAGCAGTCCACCGTACTCGCGTGCGAACGGCACTCCCTGCGCTACGCACTGGTCGATGATGTTGACGCTCAGCTCGGCCAGTCTGTAGACGTTGCCCTCGCGCGAACGGAAATCGCCGCCTTTGATCGTGTCGTAGAAGAGACGATAAACGCTGTCGCCGTCATTCCGATAATTTTTCGCCGCGTTGATTCCACCCTGAGCGGCGATGCTGTGTGCCCGCCGGGGAGAATCCTGAAAGCAGAAGCACTTGACCTGGTAGCCGAGCTCGCTCATGGTTGCGGCGGCGGCCCCGCCGGCGAGTCCCGACCCAACTACGGCCACGGTGAATTTTCGCTTGTTCGCGGGATTCACCAGCTTCATCTCGAAGCGATGCTTGTCCCACTTCTGAGCGAGTGGACCGGTCGGGATCCTGGCATCGAGTCGCGAGTTCATCGAACGATTCCCGCGAGGACCGCTACCGGAATCGCGGTGAACGCAGCCCACACGAGGAGCGCGATTACCAGAGAGAGTTTTCTATGAAGCGGTTGGGGCGACGGAGGGCTGACGCCGATGCTTCTCACCGAGCTCCACGCGCCATGGAAGAGATGAAGGCCGAGAGCGATCATGGCGATGATGTAGAAAAGGGCGACCCACCAGATGCGAAAGCTGGTCACAACGTTGGCGTAAACATCGTCGCTGCTGAACACACCTGCGGGTTTGATCGTTCCCGTCGTGAAGTGGAGGATGTGAACGATGATAAAGACGAGCAGCAGCGCTCCGCCCCAGCGCATCGTTCTGGAGGAGATCGTCGCAACCTGCGTCTCCCGTTTTGTGTAGCCAATCGGACGCGCCGCTCTGCTTTGGCGGGTCAGCTGGATAGCGGCGATTACGTGAAGTACGACCGCGACGATGAGCACGATGCGCAGAGCCCACAACAGCTCTCCAGTGCCCTTCAGAAAACGCGAATACGAATTGATCGCGGCCGCTCCGCGAAAAACGAGGAGATTGCCGAGCGAGTGGAGAATGACGAAACCAATACCGATGAGGCCGGTGATCCCCATGACGACTTTCTTGCCGACCATGGAGCCATAGAAGCTGCGAAGCCTGCCCATCAATGCGTTACAGCTTTACCGCGCCCATCGGCTCGCGCACGGCATCTGCGCTCTTCGACAGGGCGTCGCGCTCTCCTCGGGTAAGCTCCACTTCGATGATCGCTTCCAGTCCGCGTCTGCCGAGCTTGCAAGGCACACCCAGGAACAGACCTGACATCCCGTACTCGCCCTCGAGCCAGGCAGCGCACGGCAGGATCCGCTTCTGATCCAGCACGATCGCTTCGCACATTTGCACGGCAGCCGCCGACGGCGCGTAGTACGCCGAGCCTGTCTTGAGATACTTCACGATCTCGGCGCCGCCGGAGCGAGTGCGCTCGACGATTGCATCGAGCTTCGCCTGCGGCATGAGCTGAGTGACCGGAATCCCACTTACTGACGTGTAGGAGATCAGCGGAACCATCGTGTCGCCGTGACCGCCGAGGACCATCGCCTGAATGTCGCGCACCGATACATCGAGTGCTTCGGCGATGAAGGCGCGATACCGGGCGGTGTCGAGTACCCCGGCCATGCCAAGAACTCTCTCTCTCGGGAATCCGGTAACCTTCATCGCGACGTACGACATCACGTCGAGCGGGTTCGACACGACGATCAGAATTGCATTCGGGGAGGTTTTCTTGATCTCCTGCGAGACCTGCTTGACGATTCCCGCGTTCGTATTGAGAAGGTCGTCGCGTGACATCCCGGGCTTGCGCGCGATGCCGGCCGTGATGACGACGATCTCCGAGTCACGAGTCTCCTCGTATCCGTTCGTCCCGATGACCCGCGAATCGAAGCCTTCGATTGGGGCGGACTGCCACTGGTCGAGGGCCTTGCCCTGGGGAATTCCTTCCATGACGTCGACCATCACGACGGTGCGGGCCAGCTCCTTCTCGGCCAGACGCTGCGCGGTGGTCGCACCGACGTTGCCAGCGCCGACCACCGTAATCTTGTTGACCATTTCGCTTTCTGAGTTGGAGAGTGGTGCGCGAAAGTTAGTTACACGGATGCTCGGGAAGAAGGCGGATCGTGGTGACTCACCCACCCACCTGCGAAAGCGCGCGAAGACCCCCAATGCTCATGTGAAGGAGATGGTGCTCCTTCGCCTTCGTCGAAAGCGCGCTGCGAAAGAAGGGCTCGAGTGGCAATCCGGAACGAAGCGGGGTGCGTAGGTCCGTCTCTTCGTCGCCGAACAGGCAGGTGCGAAGCCGTCCGTCCGCAGTGAGCCTCACCCGATTGCAGCTTCCGCAGTAGGTGTGCGACATCGGGGTGATCACTCCGATCGTGCCCATCGCGTCGGCAAACCGGTAGTAGCGCGCGGGACCATTTCCTCTCGCTGGTGCGGCGGTTGGCTCGAGATCGCCGACGCTCTCCAAAGAGCGCAGAATCTCGTCCGTCGGGACGACGTGATCCCAGGTCAGCTCCCGCATCTCTCCTACCGGCATCAGCTCGATGAACCTCACGTGCCACGGATGGTCCAGTGTGAGGCGCGCGAAGTCGATGACCTCGTCGTCGTTGATCCCACGCATGACGACCACATTCAGCTTGATCGGCGCGAGCCCTGCCTCCTCCGCGGCAGTCGCCGCAGCAATCGGATCGAACGCGGTGTTTCGTCTGGAGATCGATTTGATGCGATCTGGCCTGATTGAATCAGCGCTCATGTTGACGCGATCGAGTCCCGCACCCTTGAGAGTGTCGGCGAGCTCTGGCAATCTCACGCCGTTCGTCGAGAGAGATATGTCTTCGATCTCGGAGTTTTCTCGCAGCATGGAGATGAGACGCTCGAGGTTTGGACGAAGAGTCGGCTCGCCTCCCGTAATTCGTAACCGCCGCAGCCCGAGCGGTGCGAGCTCCGCGACCACACGCGTGATCTCTTCGTACGAGAGGATGTCAGACTTCGGCAGCCATTCGAGGCCCGCCAGTGGCATGCAATAGAGACAACGGAAGTTGCATCTATCGGTGACGGAGATGCGCAGGTACTCGATGCTCCGGCCAAAACTGTCCTGCAGAGTGACGCTCATACGGTCGAAGCCTGCCCGGAGCGAGTGGGATCGACCCACTCTCGGGTTCCGTCTGCGTAGTGCTCCATCTTCCAGATCGGCACTCGCGTCTTGATCTCTTCGATCACGTACCGGGTGCAGTCGAGCGCGGGGGCCCGATGCGGATGCGCGGCCGCGATCGCGACGCTCACGTCGCCGAGCTCGAGCGACCCGATCCGGTGCTCAACGACCAGATCGGATACGCCGAAACGTTTCTCGGCTTCATCGAGAATCTGATCGAGCTCTAACTTTGCCATCGCCTCATATGCCGAGTACTCGATCGAGCTGACGGCTCGTCCATCATTCACCTCGCGAACGGTCCCGATGAAAACCGAGATGGCACCGGAGTGCGGCGAGGCGACCTCTTTGATGAGCGAGCCAGGATTTATTTCGCGAATGACCACCGAAGAGCGCTTCATCCTCCGGTCACCGGCGGAATAAGCGCGATCTCGTCGCTCGGGGCGACTACCTGGTCCGATGTGGCGAAGATGCGATTGACGGCGACTCGGGGAGACGGCGGCAGCGACGCTGCGCCCGGGAGCTGTCGAATGCTCGAAAGGAGATCTCTTACTGTGCTGCCCGGAGCGAGGGAGAGTTTGACGGCAGGGGCGCCAAGCAGTTCGGCGTAGGAAGCAAACAATTGCACGGTGACCGTGGACACCTGCTGACCTCTCCTGCTCCTCGCGGAGCTAAGTCGTTACGCTTCCGACATCTGCGACATGTCGACGCCCGCCACCAGCGCTCGCAGCTCCTTCGAGGGTTTGAACACTGGGACTGGTCGAGCGGAAACCTCAACTGGCGATCCCGTGCGCGGGTTTCTAGCCATGCGGGTCTTTCGATTTCGGATCTTGAAGGTGCCGAACCCTCTGACCTCGATGTTCTCCTGAGTCTGAAGGGATTCTTTGATCGCCTCGAGAAAAGCGTCCACGACGCGAGCGCAATCCTTCTTGGAAATCATCGGCCCGGCAGTCCGTGAAATCTGGGCCGTGACACGCTCGACGAGGTCGGCTTTGGTCATGAAAA